>JAYTMW010000766.1:0-17139 GCA_043728105.1 Saprospiraceae bacterium
GAAGATTTGAAAGCCATTTATGCCCTCGACCCAACCAATGAAAATCTGGAACTTTTGCTCTCTCGTGAGGTGTTGCGGTTGGAGAAAATTTTGTTGGGTTATAATTTTAGAAAGTCTAATTTAGATAAAAATATTATAGAAAAAAATAAAGCGTATTGTGCTGATTTGAAAGTATTTGTAAAGAAAGTGGGCGATGATGGTGTCATAAAGAAGCCCGCTTTTTGGCGCACAACCGAAGGCTATTTAGAGGTGCTTTTGGATGAGCCACGCAATGCCATGCGCACCTTTGCACAAGCACGTCAGACGAATAAAGATGCTGTTTTGGGTGAACAAATTGATGCCTTTTCGTTGGCTGCTCGCATCCAATTTTTACAAGGCACGGACGCTGGAATGAACGATGAAATTGATGCCATCCGAACAGACAATGCGTATTTGAGTGATCCTGATTTTGAAGATTTTTTTATTGAAAAAGTCGGTTCTATTTATCGAAAAACAGGCGAAAAAGGCGTGGCTTTTTTGTGCAACAACACGATTGGCGAGTTGGAAAAAGCACCTAAAATGGAACTTTTGGATAATTTGATTGCGCTTTGCAGAAAGCCCGATAAGAGTATTTTTGAAAAAGAATTGACGGCGGCGGGCAAGGGCAAAACCATTGAAAGTCAAATTTGGCAACTCAAAGGACGTTATTTTTTGGCGCATTTTCAGTTGGAAGCGGCTGCGGAAGCCTTCAAAAACGTGCCTGAAACGGAGCGAGGAAAGAAATACACACCTTTTGTTGACAAAATAAAAGATTGTGTCAATTGTGTGCAAAGTGATACAATTTTGGTGGATAGATATGAGTTTACGCAGCGCATGTTGGCTTATGAATATCAGATAAAAGCGGGGCAAGGCGATGTGTCGAGGGCTTATTATTTGTTGGGTTTGGGTTTTTATAACATCACTTATTTTGGTAATTCGAGTGGTTTGGCGGACGCTTATCGGAGTGGGGTGTCTTGGAAATACCTCAATAGTGGACGAGAAGTGTATGAATTGAGTGGTTTTCCGTTGGGTAATACGGAGGTAACGGACGTTTCGTTGGCATCCGAATATTTTGAAAAAGCCCGACAGTTTTCAACCGATAGAAATTTTCAAGCCCGTTGCGCATTTTGGGTGGCGAAGTGCGAGCAAAATATGTTTTTTACAAACAAGACGAGTCGCTACAATTTGGGTGGCAAAAATGCGCCGAATGTACCCCCTCAGTATCGCCGCTATTTTAAGCTGATGAAGGACTATTATTCGGATACCCCGTTTTATAAACAGGCGGTGACGGAGTGTAAGTATTTTGGGTTTTATGTGTCTAAGTAACGAGTAATAACATAATCTAATTGAAGTTTTTTTTTGCAACACATAGGCACATAGAACACATAGCATTATATATAAATCCTTAGTAATCAATATTTTATACAGCTTCTATGTGTCCTATGTGCCTATGTGTTGCAAAAAAATAACCTATTTATTCTTTACTCATTATTAAGCAATTTCTAAAAAATATAAGCATGAATGATAACCACGATAAATTTGTAAAAGATTGGTCTTCCATAGAATCTGAACAAGAGAAATGTTGGTTCTGAAAGATCACATGTTCAGATTACCAAATGACGAATTTGATAGATTTCTCTTTTGGCGTTTGGATGAAGCGGTGGAAGCGATTGGTAAAAATATTGAGGCAGGAAAATTGACTGCCGAAGAGAAAAAACATTTCATAGATTCGTTATACGGTCTTTTGGAAAAAGCTAATGCCCTCCAAGTTTCGTCTCTTAGAGTTGCATAATTTTTAGAGAAATAGATTATAAAAACAAAAGCGGAAGATACAAATCATCCGCTTTTGTTTTTGAGATACCCCCTCAGTATTTTAACAAAAAATCATCCATAAATCCCTTCAATCATTTGATTATACTTTGCTAAAATGACTCGACGCTTGAGTTTCATGGTTGGTGTTAACTCTCCTGGGCTGCCATCAGGCTTCACTGGTTCCCAACTATCGGACACAAGACGGAAGGCTTTTACTTGCTCCACGTGCGCAAAAAGTGGGTTGTATTTGTCAATTACTTCTTTGTATTTTTTCATAACTTCTTGATTACCAATGACTTCTGCAAGATGCGTCCAAGTGATGCCGTGTTGGGTACACCATTCTTTCAAGGCATCCACGGAGGGAACAATTATAGCGGAAACGAACTTTTGGTTGTCGCCCACGAGCATCACTTGCTCGACCAAAAAATTTTCCCGCAACTTGCTTTCAATGGGCGCAGGGGCAACATATTTGCCGCCCGAAGTTTTGAAAAGTTCCTTTTTTCTGTCCGTTATTTTCAAAAAAGCGGTGCCGTTAATGGTGTCCAATTTGCCGATGTCGCCCGTGAGCATCCACCGTTTGCCGTTGATGATTTTGATGACTTTTTCGGTTTCTTCGGGCTTGTTGTAGTAGCCCATCATCACGTTGTCGCCCGTCACCATTATTTCGCCTTCGTTGGCTGCATAGCCGCCGTCGGATGCGTCAATATCAATCGTTACGCCGTCAAAAGCCGAGCCGACATAGCCTAATTTGGCTTTCCCTTTCGTGAAAAGCGAAGCACTCACGCCTGGCGAAAGTTCGGTCATGCCGTAGCACTCACGCACGGGAACACCCGCAGCGCAAAACACCCGCATGATTTTGATAGGACAAGGCGAAGCACCCACGGCAATGCCTTTGATGTTGCCGCCCAAAGCCTCACGCCATTTTGAGAAAACCAATTTATCAGCAATTTGTAATTGTATTTTTTTGAAACCTGAATATTCCACATCGTAATCAAAATCGTCGGTAAGGCGTAATGCCCAAAAAAATAAGGCACGTTTTATACCCCTCAGTTCTGACCCTTTTTGATAAATTTTTTCATACACTTTTTCTAAAAGGCGTGGTACGCAGGTGAAAAAATGTGGTTTTACGGTTTTCAAATCGCCATTTTCGCCACCCAAATTATCAATGCCTGTCATCACAATATTGGCTCCCAACAAAATGTAAACATACGTGGAAACCTTCTCGAAAATGTGATTGAGGGGCAGAAAACTCAATGTTGTGTCACCACTTTTCAAAGGCATCAGATTGACCACCGTTAAGATGTTACTGACCACGTTTTTGTGGCTCAACATCACGCCTTTCGGTTGCCCTGTTGTGCCTGATGTGTAGATGATGGTTGCCATTTCTTCGGGAAGGATACTGTTTTTGATGCGTTGTACTTCGGCAAAACGGGTGGCATCTTTATCAAAAATAGTTTCCCAATGAATGGCGTTTTTTGTTTTATCAAATGTATAAATTGCTGATAATGAATCAATTGTGCTTTGTGCCTTTTTTACTTTGGCTAAGACAGACCCCTCAGTATCGTCGCCGATAAAACAGATTTTTACTTCTGCATCGTTGAAAATATACTCATAATCTTGTGGTGCAATGGTTGGATAAACAGGCACGTTTATGATACCTATTTGCATCATACCCAAATCTAAAGCCACCCATTCAGGTCGGTTTTTGACGGTAATTGTGGCTACTTTATCGCCTTGTTTTAGTCCCAAACGCAACAATCCACAACTGACTTGGTTGGCCATATCAATGATTTGCTGGGTGGAATAAACCGCTATTTCTTTTCCTTCGTGGCGATACGCAATGGCACGGGCTTGTGGGAAATTGGCTTGTTGATAGTCAATAAAATCGAATAAACGAGTTGGATTTTTCATATAAATTAATTTGATGTTGCAAAGTATGAATTTTTACAAAAAATCATATTAATTTTTAAAGTTTTAGAATTACAAAATTAGATTTTATTTAATTCAGATAAATGTAAAAAATAGAGATGTTGAATGACCCCCTCAGTATTTTGAGCCATTAAACAAAAAACTCGCCTTGCAAATCTAAGTTGCAAGGCGAGTTTTTATTTAGAGATAAAAATTCTAAATATTATTTCATATCCAACAAAAAGCCAATCGTGAAATTAGCATCCCAATCGAAGACAAACTGTTGCGTGTTTGTGGCATCTGCAACGGCTTTATAGATGTTCAAACCTGCCTTGTCTTTCGCATCTTTGGGCGCATATTTTTCGGGTGCGTTCAAGACCGTGAAACGCTCTTTGCCGTTGCGTACTTGTTTTGCTAATGAAAAAGGCACACCACCGATGATGAAACAAACCTTGCGTTTTGGGTTTGGCACTTTCTCTGCTTTGGCTTTTATTTCATTGTAAACAGTTTGGTCGGAAGTGCCGAGTTGGAAATATTTTGCGCCAGCACCTTCAATGGATTTCAAAGTGCCGCCTTCTGTCCAAGCCATTTTGGTGTTGCCCGAACCAATATCCACGACGAAAGCATCATCCACGTAGTCTTTTGGCATCACGCATTTGTAGCCGAGTTTGCCTTCTTGCTCCGCTGTCACGAGATTGACAACGTAGCCCATTGATTTCAAAAAATCACTAATTTTTTTAGTAATCTCTACCTTTTGTGCGCCCGAACTGATGACAAAATGAATGTCTTTTGGGCTAACACCAAAGTTCAACATACCTGAAATATAGTTTTTTAAACCATTTTTGACATCATCATCGGAGGTCAATTTTTCATAAACAAGGCTTGCACCGTAGTCGGCTTTTTCCAATTTCCAATTCTTTTGCGCATCAGAACGGATGATGAAGGAATTGAAACCACTTGCGCCTAACTCAACGACACCTTTTAGTTTTCCACCCGTAGGCGGCGTGGGTGTGTAGTCAAAAACGGGGCGATTGGTGGGTGGTAATGATTCCTTTGTGTCACCCGATTTTTGCGGTTGATTATTGGGTTGTGCAGAAGGTTCAGGAGCCGTTGGGCTTTCAGTTGAAGAAGGGCCAGAGTTTGTTTGTTCTGTACCAACAGCTTTTTTTCCGAAACCAAATTGTGGGAAAAATTTAGTGACACCAAAATAAAGACCGCCTACTATTGCAAGGGTGAGCAAAAGGCGTGCGAAAGGCGTTAAACGACTCATATTTTATTTAATTTAAAAGTTTTTCAATGAAAAATTACGATTAATAAATTGACACAATAGTAATTCATTAAACTTAAATATCCAATAAAAATAGCTTTTGATTGTTGATTTCTCGACGGAATGTGGTTTTGGAGGATTTTAAATTGGAAAGGGGGCAATAAAAAAAACGGCTTGTGGAAGCTGAATTTTTATAAAGGGGGCCCCTCAGTATTTTGGCTATTTTTTAAGTGAAATGACCTAAAATTGGTTGGCTAACTTGCGTCAAGTTGTATGAAAATATCAAATTTCATTTGCGTAAACCATTGATAATCAATAAGTTAACGCACCAAATTAAAACTACCTTTGATATATTCTGAACGTTTGTCAATATAAGTCACCAAAGCGGTAAAGGCATAGACTCCGGGGAGAGCATTTTCGCCTCTGAAATAGCCATTCCACCCATTGCCTTGCTCTTGAGATGGGAAAATTTTAGGATTTGCATACATCATTTCACCCCAACGATTGAAGATTTGAAATTCAGTAATGCTTGCCACTGTTTTGCCACCAAATAGCTGATAATAGTCATTGTTAGTGTCACCATTTGGCGAAAAAATATTGGGTGCAAAATACAAATTCGTTCGCCTTACGGTAATCTGAACATTGGCTTTTTGGGTGCAACCAAAAGTGTCAGTAGCCGTGATGCCATAGGATTCGGAATCGAAAGGCGTGACAATGGTGTCGAGCGTTCGGATGCTTCGATTGGTCCAAAAAAAGGTATCTAAGGGATGATTGGGGGTAACCCACAAGCGAATGCTGTCACCAAAAGGCAATTCTACGCTCGGCGTAACCGCTAACTCAAAGGGCGACGGATTGGGGACGGTCACTTCTGATGATAAGGTACAACCCTTTTTATCAATTAAAGTAACGGCATATTTACCCGCTTTTATGTTGTTAATGAATCGGGTTTGACGGAAAGTGTCCGTATCAAGCACGAGCGTAAAAGGTGGTGTACCGCCCGTGATGCTGTCGATGGCCACACCGCCATCTTTGCCATCGTGACATCGTGGTGGCGTAACGATATATGCGACTGAGTCAGGCGAAGGATAGACCACAACATCAATATTATCGGTAATTTCACAGCCTTTATTGACTAAAATATTCACTTTATAACGTGTGGTTTTCGTAGGATTGACAATTACTGAGGGGGTGGTTTCGCCTGTGTTCCATTTATATGTACAATTTTTGCAATTGGGTATGGTGGCATCAATCGAAATGGGTTGCAGTTTACAGACTATTGTGTCGTTACCAATGTCAAAATCATAAATACAGTTTATCTTAACGACCCACATGTCGTTGGTTAAACTATCAATTGAAACATTCCTTGTGTCTCTATTATTTTCGGTTTTATCAAAAGAAATATTAGAATTTGACAAGCCACAAACTAAGTAAGAGCCATCTTTAAATTTGACCATTTTAAAAACGGGATCTCTTAAATAACCGCCAATATTTTTTTCCCAGACCAAATCACCATTATCTTTGAGATATAAAATCCAAAAATCAATTGACCCTTTAGCAGAGTCCTCTTTTGTACCGCTTGGATTAGATTCAGATTGACCACACACTAAGAAATATCCTGTTTTGTTTTGATCTAAATTAATGGCACGATCAACACCATTCCCACCAAAAGACCTATCCCATAATTTACTCCCGTCTTTATCTAATTTAAGTATCCAATAATCAGCCTGTCCATAATTTTTAGTAGTCTTATCCCCAAATACACCTGATTCGCTATTGCCACAAACGACAATTGAGCCATCTTTTAGTTCTAAAATACTATGAGGTTCTTCCAAATCATTTGCGCCAAAATCTTTTTCCCAAATTATATTGCCGTTGGTAGGAGATATTTTGACTACCCAAAAGTCTTTACCGCCTTTTGTTTTACTTTTTTTATCGCCACTTTCACTTGACGTTGTACCCGCTGTAAAAACAACGTTTCCATCCTGTGTAACGGTCAAATAAGGGTATTCATCATGACCATTTCCACCATAAGATTTTTCCCATACCATATCCCCATTAGGTTTAATACGGATGAGCCAAATGTCTCTTTTACCTTTTGCTTCAGAAGTCTTATTTACACCATCCGGTTTTGAATCAGAATGACCTCCGATTATGTAATCGCCGTCGGGTAATTTTACGATACTAAATGCTTGGTCTTCGCCATCAGCACCATAAGATTTTTCCCAAATTTTACTTCCATCTGGGCGAATTTGCACAATCCAAATGTCTCTGTGACCATCCACAGGATTATCTGTATAAATATTAACACCAGTATTTTTTTCTCCAACCAAAAGATACCCCTCAGTATTTTGCACGGCTGCGAGGCAAACATCATTATAATCATTGTCTCCGCTACTATATCTCTTATCCCATAATTTTCTTCCAACAGAATCAATCCTGACCACCCAAAAATCTTGCGCTCTACCCCCTTCTGACACCTCGCCACCCACAGGGGAGTTAGTTGAGCCAATTAATAAAAAGCCATCATCCTCTGTTTTCAGAGCATCATCAAGTGTTTCATAACCTTTACCACCATACGTTTTATCCCACGCCACAGTCGGTTGGGCGTAGGTCAAAAATATTTTGAAGAAGCTAATAAGAAAAGTGAAAACGATCGCTTTGTGTCGGAATATGTTCATGCTTATTAATATTGTTTGTTTTTAAATCCTACCCAAAGATATGTACTTTTAGGATGTTCATTTTCATTTTTTATGTGATTAACTTGTTTTTTATATTATTTGTAAAAAAAATATGCTTTTTAGACTAGGAATTACATGATGATATTTTACACTATTTAAGAACCGTCTCAGTATTTTTGGTTTTTAGAACGACCTTATACTTCAGAGTATTTAACCTTAAATTATGCTGCCCTCTTTTTCTACTTTAACGTTTAACGAATTTTTTACTAAAAATTGTCTGATAAGCCTTCACACCTTTTACAAAATACGTACCCGTCGCTAAAAATTTTATGTCAATCGCCTTGCCTCTCACGTAAGGCGTGGCGTGCATGAGCCTTCCTTGTGTATCGTATATTTCAATATTTACGTAATTCAAGTTCTCCTTGGTTTCTATATTTAAAATAGAATCGGTAGGGTTAGGATAAATGCTGATTTTTGCGTTCAAATCTACCCCTTTCCCGCCTGCTTCGGGATTTCGTTCCTCAACAGTATTTGTAGTATTTTCAGCAAAAAGCCATTTGTAAGCATCGGGATATTCTCTTGCCCAAAACCATTCTGCGTGTTGCCCATCGGTTTTGGGCACTATTTTATACTCATTTGCTTTGACACCAATGCCAAGCAACATTTTCTCCATTTTATTGATGTCGGGAACCATGCTTGTACTTTCGGTTGTGCCAGCCGTGAAATAGATTTTTACAGGAAATTGCCGCCCCTTCGTCAAAGGATGATTCAAGCAAGAATCCAAGGCAAACCAAAGGGCAGGAGAGAAAATAGCGGCTTTGCTGAACACATTTTGATGTTCCATGAGCGCATACATCGAAATTAATCCACCCATCGAACTGCCGCCAATGGCGGTATTTTCTCTATCTTTTTTTGTCCTAAAATTTGCATCAATATAAGGTTTGAGGGTTTCAACAAGGAAATTCGTATAGGCCTTGCCTTCGCCACCACCATATTGAGCATTGCGCCACGGCGAATATTCATTCAAACGATTCGCCCCACCATTGTCAATGCCGACCACGATGCAGCCTTTGTCACCTGCGTTGAAAAGTTTATTGAGCGACTCATCCACTTCCCATTCACCCGCAAAACTGGTGGTTTTATCAAAAAGATTTTGACCATCGTGCATATAAAAAACGGGGTAACGCTTCGTAGTGTCTTTTTCATAATCGGGTGGCAAATAAATCCAAACCTTGCGCTCACGATTGAGTTGCGGGATTTTAAAATTGGTACTGATGACTTTCACATTGGCGGCGGCAGTGCTTGTTTGCGTGCTTTGCCCTTCCCAACCAACTATATTTAACTCAACCGTTTGAGCCGTGCCATTGTAAGCCAAAGTACGATTTGGGACGAAACCGCCTTGTGCCGAACCTTCCACTGTGGCCCACGTGCCACGTGTGAACTTAAATTCGAGTGCTGATACTGAGGGGGTAAACGTCAAGCTGTACGTGCCATCCGTTTGGAGTTTCAAAATCTTTGATGTGTCGCTTGGACTCCAATTATTGACATTGCCTGCCATGTAGATTTTATCTCCTGTGGGCGTGTTGGCAGGTATCGTTTTGATTTTAATAGTTAGTTGCGCTACGAGCTGTAACGTGTTGAAAATCAATAGGATAAATAGTATGTTTTTTTTCATTTTATTCTTTCAAATGTTTGTTCAAAAATATTTAAGCGAATGTAGGAAATATTTAGTTTAGATGTTATTTATTGATTTGTATCTGTTTGAATTGAATAAATACTGAGGGGTGTTATATTTGTCGAAGATTATAAAATATTATCAATAAAATTTAAACATTAAAAAAATTAACAATGAACTTGAAAAAAATCATAGACACTTTAATACTTAGCCTAATTGGATTTACAATAATACATGGGCTTTTAACTTTTGTAATATTTCTGAATAGAAATCTTTATGAACAAATAGTTTTTCATTATTCCAATGAATTGATGTGGTACATCCTGTTTTACGGATTCCCAATATTAGTAGGAATATTGTTTGCTTTGCTTATTAGAAATAAAGTTATAAATAAAGCTTTAAAAGTTTTTCTTTATTTGATTGCCATTTCGCAAATAGGATTTACGATAGTCGCTGTCATCCATAATCACAATTATTGGGGTTATTATATCAAAAGACCTTCTATTTTCAAGGAAACATTTCAAGCTGATAGAGTCATAACTTGTAGTAGCATCTCCAACAATAGTTCTACTGAAGTTTCATTTATCATAGTTAGTGATACAGCAATAAAATTAGATAATCTTAGGGGACGAAAAGACCCTTATTATGGTTTAGTTGATCGCCCTTTCATGGTTTTTGAAGACAATGCTCACATAAGTGGCTACTTATATGATTTTCCTAAAATATATCAAGATAAAAATCAAAAACTTCCAGAGACCGTTTTAAAGAATATTAGCAAAGAGATTCAACAAGCAAATTACTTGTTTCAAGGGAACAATAATTGGGTGATGAATGGAATAGCAACAGAATTTATTAGTACAGATAGTACAAAGTATTTAATTGCAGGGCTTAGGGGAGCGGAAATTCAAAATGATCATTATCCTTTTTATGAATTTTTATTTGTGAATGAAAATGATAACTATAAACTTCTTAAAAAACAAAAGTTTTTTACAGATTTTGCAGGTGAAGAAGGTTTTGAATATGCCAATATAGCAACATTTTTTTCGCTTTTGCTAACAGTAATAGGATTAGTTGGAGCATTAATTATATGGCTAATACGTTTGATTTTAAAAAGAATAAAGAACAATAAAAAGCAATAATATTCTATTAATATTTTTCTTCAAAATAGAATTTATAATAAAAATAGCCCCACAAAAATTAAATTTTGCAAGGCTATTTATTTATAAAACATTGATAATAAACGAGTTACATATTCATCATTTATCATTCATAACTCATCATTAAATAGACCTATTCACATCAAATTGCTCCAAATAATCCGCCACTTTGCGGATAAATGAACCGCCCATCATGCCATCCACGATGCGGTGATCGTAGCTCATGGAAAGGAACATCATTTGACGCACGGCTATCACATCCCCAAATTCGGTTTCCAAAACGGCCGGTTTTTTACGAATCGCACCCATCGCCATAATCGCCACTTGCGGTTGGTTGATGATAGGTGTACCCATCACGTTGCCGAAGATGCCTACGTTTGTGAGCGTGAACGTGCCACCTTGCACTTCATCGGGTTTGAGTTGGTTGGCTCTCGCACGAGTAGCTAAATCATTAACCGTTTTTGTCAAGCCCACTAAGTTCAAATTGTCCGCATTTTTGAGAACAGGTACGATTAGATTGCCAGACGGCAAAGCGGCTGCCATACCAATATTCAAGTCTTTTTTGATGATGATTTGAGACCCATTGACACTTGCATTGACCATCGGAAACTCACGCAATGCTTTACAAACCGCCTCAATGAAAATGGGCGTATAAGTAATGTTTTCGCCATATTTCTTTTGAAAATCACCTTTTACACGGTTGCGCCAATTCACCAAATTGGTCACATCGGCCTCCACAAATGACGTAACGTGCGGCGACACTTGCAAGCTCATCACCATGTGGTCGGCAATGAGTTTACGCATCCTATCCATTTCCACAATTTCAACGTTGCCTGAAACCGAAGCGGCTGGTTTCACCGACTCTATTTTAAGCGGTGGAGCTTCCTGATACTGAGGGGGTGCCGTTACAGCAACTTGTGGCGAAGATTTTTTCAGTTGAACAAAATCTAAAATATCTGATTTTGTCACCCGTCCGCCTTGACCACTGCCCGCAATGCTTTCCAATTCTAAAACACTCACATTTTCCTCCTTCGCAATGGTGCGAACCAAAGGCGAATAAAACTTGCCGCCTTCGCTTGGCTTGGGTAACTCTACGGCTACGGTTTTGCTTTGCGAAGAACCATTTGAGGCGGTTGCAGTCATTGGTTGCGGTTGCGGCGTTGCCACGGGTTGCGGTTGTTCCACTTTGGGCGTAGCGGCAGGTGTGGCGATGCTTGGCGAAGGTTGCACCTCGGCATTTGCTTCGGTCGAAATCATAGCAATGACTTTTCCGACGGCCACTACGGCGTTTTCTTCAAACAAAATTTGAGCAATGACCCCACTGCACGGCGAAGGCACTTCTGAATCCACTTTATCGGTAGCGATTTCCAAAATCGTTTCGTCTTGTTCGACTTTATCGCCTACTTTTTTCTTCCAACTTAAAATGGTAGCTTCTGTTATGCTTTCTCCCATTTTAGGCATCACCAATTCGATTTGAGCCATTTCTATTTTTTTTCTTTCTTAGACCACGAATTTTTCTAATTTACGAATAAAACGAATTTAGATTTTAAAAAATTCGTCTTATTCGTAAATTAGAAAAATTCGTAGTTCAAAATTTGTAATCTAAAATTTGGTTGTTATTTGATTTAAACTTCAAGCATTTTATATTTTAAACAGGCTTCAATATCTTCTTTTTCAATAAATGGATAATCACCCAAAATATCTTCAAATGACATACCCGAAGCCACTAATTCTAACATTTGAGTGACAGTAAAACGCATATTTCTGATTGTCGGTTTTCCTTTACAAACAGCTTGATTCATTGTGATGCGAGACAATAGATTATCCATGATATATTGATTTTCAACAGTTTATAAAAAACACCCCCTCAGTATCCGAATAAAATTTGGTGCAAAGTTACACTTTTTTTTGAAACCTATAATCTTGTTATTTTCACAAAAAATACGATGCTTATTTCATGGGTAATGAGTAATAATTAATGGGTAATCAAGTGCATTACATATTACCCATTACCCATTGTTAAAAGAAACTTGCGCAACAAATTCAAACCCACATTGGCGGCGTATTCGATGTTTTTTGAACGCCCTCTATCCATGTTTATCTGAACCGTTTTGATGTTATTTTTATCACCCACGGCGAGCCAAATTGTGCCAACGGGTTTTTCGGATGTGCCTCCACTCGGCCCCGCAATGCCCGACACTGCCACCGCCACATCCACTTTCAAACTATCCAACGCACCCGCCACCATTTGCCGCACACACGCCTCACAGACGGCCCCCTCAGTATTTAAGGTATCGGGACTCACATTGAGTAATTTTTCCTTCAAATCATAAGCGTAAGCGATGATTGTGCCTTCAAAATACTCGGAACTGCCCGCCACACTCGTTATCAAATGCGACATGTAGCCACCCGTGCAACTCTCCGCAAAGCCGATTTTTAAACCTTTTTCTTTCGCTATTCGCCCTATCACAACGGGCATCGTGTCGTCATCAAAACCCGCTACGGCGTAGTCCACGAGACCGACTAATTCGGTTTTCAACACGTCTAATTGTTCGTTCAACACAGCCTCGTTGTCGCCTCGTGCGGTCAAGCGCAAACGCACCGTGCCGAGCGAAGGCAAGTAAGCGAGCTTCACATTATCGGGTAGTTTTTCTTCAAAAGCATCGAGTTTTTCTGCCAACATGGTTTCGCCTTCCCCCGCCGTCAAAATGGTGCGATGCACGATGGGCGACATGGGAAAAGAAGCTCTTAATTTTGGTAAAACCCGATTGGTCATCAGTATTTGCATCTCATAAGGTACGCCTGGCATGGATACGACGACTTTTTTATTTTCCTCAAACCACATGGCGGGAGCAAGCCCACGGTCATTGGTCAAAATTTGGGCATTTGAAGGCATAAAACAGCTTTTTTTGTTCATTTCATTGACCGTGCGACCATATTTTTGGAATATTTTTTCCATGCGGTCGTAGGTTTCTTGATGCCAAACGAGTTGTGCGCCGAAAAATTCGACTAAGGATTTCTTCGTAATATCGTCTTTTGTTGCACCCAAACCACCCGTTATCAACACGAGGTCGGCGGCGTGGAGGGCATAATCGAGGGCGTGAATTATCTCGTTGTGGACATCGCCCACGCTCATTTTACCCACGATGCGGATGCCTTGCAGGTTGAGTTGTTGTGCCATCCAAGCGGAGTTGGTGTCGTTGATTTGTCCGATTAAAATTTCGTCGCCGATGGTTAGAATGTATGCGGTCATATATGAGTTAAAAATTAAAAAATTAGGAACCTGTCTGCCGACAGACAGGTTAAAAATTTGTGTAATGGGTTGATAATCAATTGTTTGTATTGTTTAAATATATTTTAGAACCGAAATATTGATACGGTTTACCCCCTCAGTATTTTAAGTAAAATTCGTTATTCACAAGCTATTTTCTTATAAAATCTTGATTCAATAGTTTTATGAAATCTTCTTTTGTGGGCAAAACTAAGGAATATTGACTGGCAAAAATTTGAGTATTGTCTTTGGGCAAAGTATATTCGACAAGCATATCACTTTTCGCTCTGCAAAGTACGATACCGACCGTTGGATTTTCATCTGGCAGTCTCATTTCACGGTCGTAATAATTGACATACATTTGCATTTGCCCTAAATCGCTATGTCCTAATTCACCAATTTTAAGGTCAATTAAAACAAATGCTTTTAGAAAACGGTTGTAAAAAACAAGGTCAATATGAAAATGTTTTTCATCAAAAGTAATGCGTTTTTGACGCGCCACAAACGTATATCCTTTGCCTAACTCCAAAAGGAAATTTTCTAATTGGTCAATGATAGCGGTTTCTAAATCCTCTTCTGAATAAGAGGTGTGTTCTTTCAATCCTAAAAATTCTAAAATCAAAGGATCTTTCATGGCATGAGCTGGGGACTGGATTTTCCAACCCTCTTGGCTTAGTGCTTTTACACCCTCTTTATCTCGGCTTAAAGCTAAACGTTGATAGAGTGCAGCGTTAAATTGGCGTTTTAGTTCTTCCAAAGACCACATATTATCGGCAGTTTCTATTTCGTAAAATGCTCGCTCATTGGTGTCTTTTAGCCTCATCAAAAAAAGATAATGTGACCATGAAATACGAGGATGGGGAAAGATTTTCAATTGGTCAGATGCCGTCTGACCAATTGAAAACGCTAAATAAAATTGACGCATTTGTTTTAGATTAGTTAGTGAGAAACCTTTTCCAAATTCTCGGATTAAGGATTCACTCAACTGAGTCAACATTTCTTGGGCATACTGCGCCCTTTTTTCTCCTTTTTGTTCATCCTCAAAAATGCGTTTTCCGATGTGCCAATAGGTCATTACCATTGTGGTATTGACATTGTGTTGCACTTGCCTGCGGGCATCATTGATGAGTTGTCGAATATCGTTTAATAAGAGTTGCATAGTCTTCTCGATTTTAGCAATACTTTTCTTAATCTTTTCTGTCGTTGGTATTTTTATGCTTAAATTGAAGGGGTAAACACCCCTTTTAAAAGCGGTCAAAGGTATAAAATACGTTGGAATACTGAGGGGGTATCTTCAATCTTTTCAAACGATGAAAATTTAGTAAAAATGAACTTTTAAACGAATTTATAAAAGGTACGGATGTGAATTTTGGGTTGCCTATTGGGTTGGGTTATCATTTTTGAGAGTAGTTGTAGCGGCTGATTTATCTGCCGAATGTCTTGACAGGATACTTTTTTTTACTTAGTAATGAGTAAAAGAAGGATAATCTAATTGAAGATTTTTTTTGAAACACATAGGCACATAGAACACATAGTATTATGTATAAACCATTAATAATCAATACTTTATGTAACTTATATATATCCTATGTGCCTATGTGTTCCAAAAAAAATGACCTATTTATTACTTAGTCCTTACTTAATTTTTTTAAACCACCATTTCAGCCCCAACCTCAAACTCCACCACAATCTGATGCTTCAAAATATCCGCCATCGTCTCACGCTCACGCACGAGATAATCTTTACCATGATAAATCAACACCTCGGCAGGTCGAGGGCGGCTGTTATAATTGCTTGCCATGGTGTGACCATACGCACCAGCATTCAAAATAGCAAGGACATCCCCCTCAGTAATTTCGGGTAATTCACGGTCTTCGGCGAAGGTGTCGGTCTCACATATATAACCGACTACGTTATATAACTTATTGTCTTTCAATGGATTAGAGACGTTTACAATCGGATGATACGAGTCATACATCATCGGGCGAATGAGGTGATTCAGACCTGAATCTACGGCAGCGAAAGAAATAGACGGGTTGTGTTTGACCACATTCACCTGCACCAGTAGCGTGCCACATTGCGCCACGAGGAATTTCCCCGGCTCAAAAACAAGCGTCAAATCACGACCATAAGTTTTGCAAAAAGCATTGAAACGCTCAGAAATTGCGTCGCCAACTTTGGTCATATCTGTCCCCGTTTCGTTGGGTTTGTAAGGCACTTTGAAGCCGCCGCCGAAGTCTAAATACGTCAAATCGGGAAAGCGTTTTGCGGCATCAAGCATGATTTCAGAGACTTGTAAAAACGTCTCCGCTTCCTTGATTTCTGAACCTGTATGTTGATGCAAACCTTCAATTACAATCCCCGTTTCACGCATAACTCGTTGAATATCATCGAGTTGTAAAATGGAAATGCCAAACTTTGAACGCTCATGCGCCGTCGAAATTTTGATGTTGCCACCACCCATTACGTGCGGGTTGAGCCTTAAACCCACGGGAAAAGACGAGCCGTAAGACTTACCAAATTTTTCCATCAAAGGCACAGAATCCAAGTGGATTTTGACCTTCAAATCAACGGCTTCTTGAATCTCTGCCCACGTCACGCCCGATGGTGTGAAGCCGATTTGCGCAGGGGCATAACCCACGTATAAAGCGGTTTTCACTTCTTCAATCGACACCGTATCCACACACGAACCCAAGCCGTGCAGAAATTTCAAAACGCTGATGTTCGAAAGAGCTTTCATGGCGTAATTGATGCGCAAATTTTTTACGCCCGCAAACGACCCCCTCAGTATTTTGTATTGATTTTCAATGATTTGTGCGTCATAGACATACAAAGGTGAGCCATATTTTTGAACCAAATCCAAAGGATTTATGCCTTGAATGTCGTATTGATTGTTATTCAGAATCATATTTTTTCTTTTATAAAAGTTTGATGATGTATTAATGATGAAGCTAAAATTCATCATTCATTCATACTTCATTATTATTTAAATGTTCGCAAAGATAGAAAGTTGAAGCAAAATACCATAAAAAACAAGCTAAGTGCAAAGACATAATTAAACACAAAGCAGCAATTCCGCAGATGACAATTATTAGCCGCTGAATACGCTGATTTATCCACCGAATGTCACGTAAAACATTGATAATCAATACATTAGGCGATTAAAACCGCTGCTACAGAAACCCCAAAACCAATTTCATCCGAGTATATCAGAAATATTTTTTTTCCACATTAAATATTTTTTTTAGGAAAATAAGGCGGAGTAAGTAAGGAGTGCTGTATAGATGTAATGAGTAAGGAGTAATGAATTTTGTCATTCAGTAGGAATATCTTTTTACCACGTAAAGCACAAA
>JAYTMW010000767.1:0-10711 GCA_043728105.1 Saprospiraceae bacterium
AATAATTTTGAATGGAGCGAAAAAGGAAAAAAAATTAGATTCTAACCCGAAAAAAATGTTTATTTAGTTAATCAGTATTAGATTTTAATTAAAAGTCAAATATACCTTATTTAAGTTATACTGCAAAACTTTAACATGAAATTTTAATTTTTTTTAAAAGTATGTGACTCCTTTCTTTGTTAATGTAAAGGTAGAAATTGAAATGAATATTTTAACTTTTATTAGGTTAAAATGTCTTTTTATCGTAAAATTTATAAAAAAAGGGTACAAAACCCTTTTAAAAAAATATACTAACGTTGCAAAAAATGCCAAAAAATGTGACATTGATTAAACTATTGAACTATTTTCAACAATATACCTTCAATATCATTATTTCCTAATTGTGTGATTTCCAGTAATATACATATTTAAATTTTTTAGAATTAAAATTAATCCTTATTACACGATTCTATTTTTTATTAGAATGAAATAAATTGGAAATCTAAAAAAAAATCATTTTGTATAAATTAAAAAAGCCATTAAAGGCTTAAATCCTTTGAATGGCTTGAAAAGCATTAGTCAAAATACGTTTATTGAAATTAGGTTTTAAGGGTTATGATTCTTGCTTTGAACATTGTTTCTATTTTGTAACACAATATTCAAACTCCTTTTATTAAAAAAAGAGGAATTATAAGGAAATGGGGTAAAAAACACCTTTTAGGGCTAAACGGGAAAAGGTTGCTCAAAAAAAGTTGGTAAGCATTTCTTCATTGCCTCGATGTTGCTCCTTGAAACGGGAATTTTTTCTTCAACATCCGCCAATGTAAGATAATATCCTTTGGCGTTGCCAATGACTTCCTTCACTTTTTCAGTATTCACAACGAAAGCTTTATGGCATCTGAACAATTGCGGAATATCTGAAAATTGGTTTTCAATATCTTTCAACGTATTGCGAATAACAACACGAGTGACCCCCTCAGTATTTTTATAAAATATTTCAACGTAATTGTCTGACGCTTTGAAGAAATAAAGTTCATTTAAAAATATATTAAGTTCAACACGATTATTCGTGTCTTTTACTTCTAAAATTTTTCTCTCTACAAATCCTTGAGTTGTTTTGAGTTCTAATAAATTACTACTTTTATTTATTTCTTGAAAATTGCCTTTTATAGGATTAGGATCGAAAATAACAAAAAATAGTAATAAAAACATGGCAACAAAAATGACAATTGGAATTTGATAATTTACATAATACTTAGATCCCCAACTCACAAAATCATTTGGGTTTAGATAGTAAAAATCAAATAGAAATGACGTAAATGAAACTGTAAATACAAAACTTAAAAACCATATTACAAATCTTTTGTATGTCCAATTTTCAAATGAAAAATATTTTTTAAACAACTTTGGAAAAAGAAAAACAAACAAAAGGAAATCCAACGAAATTATTGAAAACGCTATGAAATAATAAGTTACACTGTAATCATACGTTATAATATCACCTCTTAATGGTTTTAAACCAATAGCAAAAATTATGAATGTTAGTCCTAAGAGACAAAACCGCCACCGCCAATTTCTATTTTCTTCCCAAAAAAAATAACGCCACATAAATGTTGTTTTTGAAATTTAAAATGTAAATATACCAAAGTGAAATTGGTTTTGGTATTTTTTATTTTAAGTCTCAATTGCCTCCATCTTCAGATGGGGGAAGAAAAACAGGAAAATTAATCACTTCAATCCTCCATCTGAAGATGGATGCAATTGAGACAAGAAACAGAAAATCCCAAAACCAATTTCAGTTGGTATTTATAGACAGAAGTTGAAGATTTTCATATTTTTGAAAACATTAACCTTTGATTCTTTATCACAGCAAAATCAAAAAGACTCACACTTATTGCACTTCTATTTTCGTTTATGAAAAGTATTTAGCTAATTTTGCCATAACAAAAGACCCCCTCAGTATTTTCACATTTTTTTTACAAAAAATTCAAATTTTCACTAAAATATATCACAATGAGAAACTTTTTATGCTGCCTCCTTCTTTGCCTTTTTAACCTTCCTTTTGCTTTATGCCAAAAAGTAACATTAGACGGTTATGTATTTGAGAAAAACAATCGAGGCTATTTGAATGAAGTGAAAGTGACTGTTTTAGAAAAAAGCGGCATTTTAATTGGCGAGGCTTTGACGGATCAAAACGGTCATTTTTCAATACCCGCTGAAGCCAATAAAGAATACGATGTTCAGTTTGAAAAGAAAGTTTTTGCAACGGCTAAAGAAACCGTGTCAACTGTGGGCAAAAACGAAGGCGAAAAGGTGTATGTTGAACATAAAATGATTCGCCAACCTGGTTACTTACTTGAAATCACTTTAGCTGAAAAACGTGAGTCCGCCGAGATACCAGTGGATGCGATTAATGGCTCACGTATAGAAATTTATAACCATACAACTAAAAAAGAAGAATTGGTTATTGAAAGCTCTACGTCACCTACGTTTAGTATCACCCTTCAACAAGGCAACGAATATTCGATTTTAGTGCGTAAAGAAGGTTTTTTCAATAAACGCCTACATGCCAATGTCAACATAAACGGATGTTACCTCTGTATGGAAGGTTTTGGAACAGTAAACCCAGGTGTTGTTGATAATTTGACTTCGGCAGAAGACAACAAATTAGGAACGCTGTTGGCAAACGTCGAAATGGAACGCTTGAATACGCAAAAGAAAATAACCATTCGGAATATTTACTACGCTCTGAACTCTTTTGAATTGACCGATGAAGCCAAAAAAGAATTGGATAAAGTTAGAGTTTTGCTTGAAAACAACCCTTCATTGGTTATTGAGTTGGGTTCTCACACAGATTCTCGTGGCTCAGATGAAGCGAATCTTAAACTCTCGCAATCACGGGCGCAATCGGCTGTACAATATATAACGTCTTCTGGTTTAGTGGATGAGTCAAGACTTAAAGCCAAAGGTTATGGTGAAAAGATTTTAGTCAACAAATGCGATGACGGCGTGCCTTGTAGTGAAGGCGAACACATTCAAAATAGAAGAACTGAAATGAAAATTGTCGGTTTTACGCAAGATGGTTTTGCGGGCAAAAGTCTGATGGAAATTGTGCATCAAGAGGAAATGACTCGTTTTTTGAAAAGCGGTGAAAGTGATAAAGAATATGTTGATGGCTCAATCAATGTCAATAAGCCTCAACCAAAGCCTTTGCCGACACCCATTAAAAAACAAACAGCAACAGAAAAGCCGCTTCCAAAACCAGTGAAAGGGGAAAAAGTACCTACTCCCGTTGAAAAAACGGGTTCGGTGGAGCCTTTCGATGACGATAAACCAGTCGTAAAACCAGATTTGCAACCCATAAATGTCACTGCCGATAGATTTGATGATTCACCTATTCAAAAAACTGAGCCTGAAACGATTGAAACAGCCGTAACAAGGCCTAAGCCTACTTCTGATAAGAATTTAGAAAAAATCATTGTAAATCTTAAAGAAATTGGAGATTATTCAGGTTATAAAATAGAATTATTTAGTTCACCTAAAGCCCTAAATGCTGAGGATCCAGATTTGAAAATGATTGCAGCAGAAGTTATGACCGAAGTATTTTATGAAAATCTGCGAACTGGTAAAACAGCATATTCGGTCGGTTATTTTCAAGGTTGGACTGAGACAGAACGTTTCTTAGGAAAAATTATTTCTAAATATCCTGCCGCTCGAATTATTGAATATTATAAAGGAAAAAGGTTGGGAGAATAGTGGATAGTTGATAATGAGAAATGGATAATAAAAAACGTTCTAAGCGAAATAGTTGCTTAGAACGTTTTTTGTTTTTTAAAAGTCAATTAAGTCAAATGAGTCAAAAATATGGTGCGTTTCGCTCCATCAAGCCAAAGGCATGACTGAGGGGCCCTTCTCTTAATTTTAAGTGATTTGTTTGAACATGCGAGGATTAAATTACCTCTTCGTTTTCCTTAAAAAAAATTACCCAATTGAGCAAATCCTACAAAATCCAAAAAGTATTACCCATCCTAATTCTAATTTAAAACACCTAATTATTTCAACAAGTCCTTCGCTATTTTTTTCAAATCCAAACCGCCAAAAGTGCCTGAGGTCATCAAAAGCAAATTCAAATTATCAAATTTTTTCTCCTCCAAATAGGCTTTAAAAACTTGATTGTCCGTGAACACTTGAAGGTTTTTATGTTGAAAATAGGCTTTTACCTCCTCAATACTGAGGGGGGGCATTTTTTTCATAGCCAAAGTATGTTCGTTAAAAAATACAATGGCTTCATCGGCAGCATTCATAGTTTCGGCGTATTGTGGTAGAAATGCTTTATTCAAACTACTAAACGTGTGTAATTCCAAACACGCCAATAATTTTCGATTGGGATACTCCGCACTCACCGCTTTTACGGTCGCATTTACCTTTGAAGGAGCATGAGCAAAATCCAAAAATGCAATACTCGTTTTTGTTTTATGCAACGTTTGCAGACGTTTGGCAGCCCCTTTAAAGTTTGAAATCGCCTTGAAAAAGTCCTCGGTTGTCACGCCCAATTCTCGGCAAGCCAAATAAGCGGCATTGAGGTTTGCCAAATTATGTTCTCCAAATACGCTCAATTTTGTGTGTCCAAAATAAACTTCCTTACCGTCAATATCTTTTATTTGGTAAGGCATGAGTTTACGTCTAAACATTGTCATATCTGGGCTTACGTATGCTTGGGTTCGACAGGTAGCTTTTTTAGAAATTTCTACTAAATCTTTGTCGTGTCCGTAATAAAAAAGTACCCCCTCCCCGCTTTTATCGGGATTTCCTGCGTCAACAGTATTTATGGTCTTAATAAAGATTTCAAACTGTTCAACATAATTTTGGTAAGTCGGAAACACGTTGATATGATCCCAAGCAATGCCCGTTATGATAGCCACATCTGGTTTGTAGTGATGAATTTTGGGCACTCTATCAATCGGAGAAGCCAAATATTCGTCGCCTTCAATCACCATCACGGGCGCATCCGAAAGCCGTACCATTGTATCAAAACCTTCCAACATCGCACCCACCAAATAATCAAAATCACGGTTATAAAACTTCAAAACGTGCATAATCATAGACGTTGTGGACGTTTTGCCATGACTTCCTGCCACCACTACCCTCTTTTTGTCTTTCGCATGTTGATAAATAAATTCTGGATAGGAATAAATTTTCAAGCCCAATGCTTGCGCTCGAATGAGTTCGGGATTGTCTATGCGGGCGTGCATACCCAAGATGATAACGTCCAAATCAGCCGTTATTTTCTCTGGAAACCAACCAAAAGCGACTGGCAAAAGCCCCGATTTTTCTAACCGACTCAAAGCTGGATTGTATATTTCATCGTCTGAACCCGTTACAGCGTGTCCGTTTTGGTGTAAGGCTAACGCTAAATTGTGCATGGCAGCACCGCCGATGGCTATTAGGTGGATTTTCATAAATCGTAATTCGTTATTTGTGATTTGTCTAATCGTACATCGTTGTCAAACATAGTACATTTTTACCCCCTCAGTATTTTGGGCAAAACTAATGAAAGTTCGATAAATAAAAAGAGCGAAGGGAGATTAATCACTTCGCTGTTTTTGATGTAATATTTTTTTAGCTTGATGTAGAAAGCAATTTTAATGCAAAATCAGTACATAATTTGTACTTCTTGCTCATAAATTTCAGAAGGTGTAGTTTGGTCAATAGTATGTGTAACAATCATTTCAGGTGTTTTGATAAATTCAATTCGTTTTATCTTTTTTAAGTCTGCCACATCGGCTAATCCTAAAAGTGCAGGAAAAACTTAGCGTTCTAAATGTGGATGATATTGTGCAAAATTAGTGCGCATATCATACTCTACAAACACACCCTTCGCAGGTTGAGCATCTGGAAATAAATCTTTAATGATTTTATAATTACGAATTGTCAATCCGAATTTCATTCCATTTCCTTGAACACCGTAATGAATTACTAATTTTTCCATTTATCTTTTATATTTTGATTAAATTAAAGATACAAAACCTATCAATCCATCTCCTCAACAATCTCAGGCACATCCACATTAAAATAAAGGTCGTCAATATTTAATTCTGCATCCATACTTTTCAATTGCAACATACCTTTTGATAATACTTCACCAAATTGCCATTGTCCATTTTCATCTTTATAAAACTGTTCAACACAACGTTTGCCTTGCGAAATTAATAAATATTCCTTGAAAGAAGGGATATTTCTATAAGATTTGAATTTGTCTCCTCGGTCAAAGATTTCAGTCGAATCTGACAAAACTTCAACAATCAAAAGTGGATTAGTAAGAATATCTTTTTTTTCGTCTTCGTAAATTGGCCGACCCTCTGAAACAACTCCATCAGGATAAAAATAGTTTTTATAGTCTAAATTACTTTTTATTTTGGTATCAGAATAACAAGAGTTTTCACTTCTGATAATTCTAATACAATGACCCAGAGCATAACCTGCATTTTGCAAAATTGCTCCGTGTTCTAAAGTTCCCCCTGCCATATAAATCAGTTTTCGATTGAAAAATTCGTATTTACCGTTTTTTTCACGGTTCTCTTGGCGGTCTATCCTTAGATATTCCTCCGCTGTTATTTGTTTTATATCTTTTGCGAATGTTGTCATGTTTTATAATTTTTGATAAAAATACATATTTTGTTTTAATTAACAAAATTACCCTATTTTTCTTAAACTTAAAACTAATTCATTTATCCTATTTTTAATACATATTTATTCTTCTTCCCATTCTCCACCATTATATATGTGTCTTGTAACAAATGCTCCTTCGTTATCATCAAATCCTGCGATGTGATTTTATTTTTATTGATAGAAACAGCATTGTTTTGTACGGCTTTTCGAGCTTCCGACCTTGAAGGGCAAATGGTAGTCAACTCTGCCAACAAGGTCAAAATATTGATACCTTCTTCGTTCATCGCAATTTTAAATGACGGAATTTCTTCTGAAATCGTTTTAAATTCAGATTTATCCATACCCCTCAGTATTGTCTCGTCTGATTTGCCAAAAAGGATGTCTGACACTTTCAAAACCGATTGATAATCACCCTCCGAATGTATCCGAATCGTCAACTCCTCAGCCAAAATGCGTTTCAATTCACGTGGATTATCTTTATGTTCAAGTTCCAATTCTTCGATTTCAGCCTTCGATCTCAAAGAAAAATAACGGAAATACTTGGGCAAATCAGCATCATCGGCGTTAATCCAAAATTGATAAAACTTGTAGGGTGAAGTCAAATTTGGGTCAAGCCAAATATTGCCTTGTTCTGATTTTCCAAACTTTTTGCCGTCTGCCCTCGTCAAAAGTGGCGTGGTCAAAGCATACGCTTTTTCACTTAAATTACGTCTGATAAATTCTGTACCAGCCGTAATATTGCCCCATTGGTCAGAACCGCCCATTTGAACCGAGCAATTTTCTTGCGTGAAAAGGCATTGAAAATCGTAACCTTGAAGCAGTTGATAACTAAATTCGGTGAAAGACATACCCGTTTCAAGACGGTTTTTGACCGAGTCTTTTGCCAACATATAATTGATGCCGATGGTCTTTCCCACATCACGTAGGAAGTCCAAAACGTTCATTTGCTTATAAAAATCATAGTTATTGACCATGATTGCCTTGTTTTCGCCACTATCGAAGTTCAAAAATTTTCTAATTTGGGCTTGTTGATGCATCAAATTATGGTCCAATTCGTCACCCGTTTTGAGTTCACGCTCTTTGTCCTTGCCTGATGGGTCGCCGATACGTCCCGTAGCACCGCCAAACAAAACGATGGGTTTATGACCCGCCAATTGCCAATGCTTCAAAATCATAATTTGAACATAATTGCCGATGGTCATGCTCGGTGCGGTTGGGTCGAAACCGATGTAACCAACGGTCATGCCTTTGTCTAAATGTTCTTCCACGCCCGGCGTTAAGTCGTGCAACATGCCACGCCATTTCAATTCTTCTAAAAAACTCATACTTATAACTTTTTAATGTGGGCGCAAAATTAGCCTTTTATCTAAAATAAAAAAGTTTGTTTTTCAATGAGGATTTTTTTTATTCGAATTAGGATTAGTAAGATTTTTAAGATTTTGTAGGATTTTCAGAATTAGATATTTTTTTAAAGAAAACGAAGAGGTAGGCAACCGAGCATTGATGTAACTACCTAAAAATTACAAGGCTTTTGAATTATGTAAAATGAAAAAATACTGAAAAATACTGAGGGGCCTCTTCCGCCAAATTTCATAAGATAGCGTTTACAAAAGCCTCATTCGTTTTGACAAATGAGGCTTTTGTAATTTTAATTCCCCCTCAGCAAATGACAATATTTCAATCCAAATGAAATTGGTTCAAACAGGGGCAAAAATTAATTGTCTTGTTCTGGGCAGTGCTGATTTTGAATTGGTTGAATAACCTTATTATCTAAAAATAATCAAAATACTAATCTTAATAAGCCACATAATTGTTTTTTTAATCGTTATAATTATGGTCTAATCTGACATCAGCTTACGGGTTGATGTCATTTTTTTAATTTATTATAATCTCTAAACAATTACAATGAAAAAGAACATTTTACTAATCGTTGCACTCATTTCTTTTAATGTCCTCAAAGCACAAACTGAAATTAAATTCAATCCAATTTATACTATTTTTTTAGGGCCAGAAGTTGCAGCCGAGTTCGGAATTACAAAAAGAATAAGCATTGAACCCGCTATTTTCCTAATTCTGTATCCTTTGAAAACAGAACCAAATGGGTTTTCAAACAGTACATATTCTCGTGTATCAAAGGGATTTCAAGGTAATTTGAACGCAAAATACTTCATAAAGCCTTCAAAAGGTCTTGACAGATACTATTTTGGCATCTACACTCGAGGCGGTCATGAAGAATTTGACGTGATAAATCCGACTGATACTTACCAGCTTGACCATTTAAGTTTGGGTTTTTCTTTTGGCTATAAATGGGTTTTCAACAACAATTTCATTTTGGCTTTAGACAGTGGTTTTGGTAGAAAATTAGTGAGAAACTATTCCAATTTGACTTATGGAAAGACCGACCCTAATTACATTACAGTGGATTTAGACGGCTTTTTTAGATTCAGTGTTGGCTACCGCTTTGGTAAAAATAATTGAATATTGATTTTGAGGATTTCGATATGGGTGTAGTTCCCCTTCGATATTCATTTCATTTTATTTTCTTCAAAACCAATCCTAACATCACACAAAATAAAAACAAACTGAACAATAAACCGACCCTCAAATCGAACAAATCAGCAATAAAACCGATGACAGGCGGCCCCACAAAAAAGCCCGCATAACCCACAGTTGTAGCCATCGCAATACCCACACTTGGAGGCACCCCCTCAGTATTTCCAGCCGATGAATAGACAATTGGCACGATGGTAGCCACGCCCAAACCTGTGACGAAAAAGCCGAGTAAAACCATGTATGGATTGATGAAAATAAGCGACAGACTCAAACCGAAAATAGCCGCTAAACTATTGTAAATCAACAATTTACGCTTACCCATTTTTTCTAATAAACCATCGCCAAAAAATCGCCCAATAGTCATAGCTGTTGTGAAACTACCAAAGGCTAAGGCTGAAAAACTAAGGTCTTTTCCAACAATTTTATTCATGTACATAGCCGACCAATCTGCCATCGAACCTTCGCCAGTCATGCCACAAAAAGCAATCAGCCCCAAGGGTAAAATAGCGGCAGTGGGCAACCGTAAACCCACACCACCCCCCTCAGTCCCGCTTGCATCGGGATTGTGAATATTTTTGTCTTTTTGAGGCTTATCATGCACCAAATTAAAGGCGGCCCAAGCGTTTAATATCATACCAAAAAATGCAATAATTGCAAGATGCTCTGTAAGTGGAATATGATATTTTGTAAACTTTGAACTACTCAAAGCTCCTAACGCCGTTCCCATACTGAATACAGCGTGAAAAGAAGACATAATCGGACGTTTCCAAAGCCTTTCCACAAACACCGCTTGACCATTCATCGCCACATCCAAACCACCCGCAATGACACCTATCATAAAAAACATAAACCGTATCATCCATAGGTTTGTAAATTGTGGAATCAATGGAATTATCAAGCAAAATAGAATGCCCAAAACACCCGTGATGCGACGACTGCCAAACATGGCTGAAACAATGCCCGCAAAAGGCATAGCCGTCAATGACCCAGCCGCCGTGAACAACAATAAGGTACTCAAAGTGCCGTAACTGACGTTGTAAATATCCATCACTTCGGGCATCCGTGCGACCCAATTGGCATAACAAAAACCATTGACAAAAAAGAAAATAGCAACCGCTAATCGCTTGATTTTCAATATGTTAGGCTGATTTTGTTCTTTTGCAAGTAATTCCATTTTGTTCAATTAAAAATTAGAAATTAAGAATTGAAACCGAATAATCTTAATTTTTAATACTGTCTATTTTAGTAATATTTTTTCAATATCGAGCCATGTATGTACACGTGTGTGTTGCCCTGCATCCTGTCCGTGGTTGTGGGCTTGGGTGAAAAGGATGGGTAATTCCCCTTTGAAAGGGTCGAGATTTTTGAAGAAATCATCAATCATTATGTCGGCTTGAATGATGGTTTTAGAACCACAAAAACACATACGTTGCCAACCGATGAACGGAAAATGCTCGTCGAGCCATTCTAATTTTTCTTTCATGCTTTGAGGAAATTCTGTTGCCGCAGA
>JAYTMW010000768.1:0-7107 GCA_043728105.1 Saprospiraceae bacterium
CTGTGCCCGACCATTTAAACAAATTACATCTCTTTACGCTTTTAAATTCTTTTGCTAAATCGGTTGATTTGATGATAAGTTTGTTGTTGTAATAAATAATAAAAAACAATGTATAAAACCTTGAATAGCAATATCTTATAGAAATTATTGAACCATTAATTTACCACGTCCGATGATTTTTTTATCATTTTCGATCGTGAATAAATACATACCACCTGTCAAATCTTTTCTCTGAAATGGGTACTGATTCGTGTCAAATTGTTCGGTTCTTAGGAGGCGACCCACCATGTCATAAAGCCTAAAAGTGCTTCGGGTACTGAGGGGGTCGCCTTCAATGTCAAACACCGCCTGCTCGGTGAATGGATTTGGATATACTTTAATCGGTCGTCCGTTGGGCGTTACCAAATCCGTAGAGGCGGATATGATAAAGTTTTTTCCAACGGTATGGAATGTTTGGCTCGTACTTTTAGGAGCGTTGAAATCAAAATACAGGGCTGCCTTATTAAAAATCTTCGTGCCAGAAGGCAGGTTCGGTTTTTGGCTTACACGGAACTTCAAGAAGCCCAGTGAGGCAGCCCCATTGGTTATGCTATCGGTTAATAGGATGTTCTTAAAAATGAATTTGACGATGTTGTTTTCCATCCATTCCACTTGGTAAGGATGGCTGCTTGCGCCAAATTCTATGCTTGTCGGTTCTAAAAAATTTGATAAAGTGTCCTTCACGACGATATTGAACGCCGTATCATTTCCGACATTTCGGAAACGAATCATATAGTCTAAATCGGTATTTAGTTCAATCTTATGCTCGGTTTCATAGCCCGAAGGACTGGCAATTTTCGTATTGCTTTCTAAGGAACTGACCACCTGCTGGCAATCAATATCCACGAAAGGGTCGCCGTCAGCTTCGGGCAATTGGGTTAAATAGCCTGTGGAAATGCCGCCTTGTGCATTCGTGCCACAACCTTCGATAGTTGATGCTAATAATTGGTTAAAGGGATAGCCTCCATCTTGCGTTGCTTCAAATCGGTATGTTTTGCCTTTGGCGGGGAAGGTGAATGTTCTGCCTTCGCCAGCGTTGTAGGGGTTATTGCCTCTTAGGAATACTACTTGATCTTCAATGACAATATGTTTAATCGGGTTAGAAGTAGGGCTTGTTGTGCTTTTATTTCTCAACAAAAATGTAACGGAATCACGTGTGCAAGTACCTGTGAGTTCCATTGTTGCGCCTGTGTAAGGCGGGCAAATAGAAACAGGGAAAATTCTTGCTTCTGCACACAAAGCACGTCCCAATACTGAGGGGGTACCACAATTAACATTAACGACGATGTTAAATGAGCCACATTGAAAAATATCTAAATTGCCTACGTTGAAACGAAAGACGTTTTTGTTTTTAGAAGCCACCGATAGAGTTGAGCTTTGAAAAACAAGATTAGAGTCTAATGTAACTTCTATGTAGGCATCTTGAACGGCTGCTGTGCCTTCGTTGCAATATGACACCCGATAGGTATTGTTGAAACAACGACGCAACAAAGGTGTACCAATGCTCACCCGCAAGCCGCCACATTGTAGATTGGATTTTACAGGAATATCAAAGAACTTAATCGGATTCGGGGCATTTACCGTCAAAACTGAATCCGTAAAACACGGTTTCCAAAGGTTGTTTGGTGCAAAAACGGTTAATTTATATTGTCCTGAATCTAAGGCAAAACTATAATTGCCTTGTGCATCGGTTGTGGTGTTAAAAATGCGATTAGTACCACTTTCTGCTTTGATAACCCAACCCGAAATAGGTTTTTCACCGTTGTCAATTTTACAGTTGCCGTTAAGGTCGGCGGCTACTTTTCCGTTGATAGCGTAGCCGTAAACCTTACCTTCTCCATTCGTTTTTATTAAATGTCCTGATTTTTTTGATGCGGTATTGATTGATTTTATGACATTACCACTGAGGATATAGCCTTTATCTTTGGCTTCTTGAACCGTTGAACTCAAATAAGTGAGGTATTCTTTGCCTTGCTCAACCTCAATATCTTCGCTCACTTTTAATGTCCAAACTTGACGACCCGTTGAATCCAATTTCAAAATCTCCGTTTCGCCCAAAACAGCATTGTTACCATATCCCAAAGCCACTAAACCACCTTCGGAAGTGGGCGTGATGCTAAAAACAGATTTACCACTTGTTTCAAAAATCGGAATATTGCCCCAAGCGAAGCGTCCATCGGCTTTTAATTTGAAAATCTGAGACCCCGTGCAAATACCAAAATTGCCATCGCTCATTTTTACAAAACGAATGAAACTGTTGTTGCTCGAATTGATGAGCGTTGAAGACAAAGGCGCACCATTCGCCGACAATTTCCACAAAAGAGCTTTACTCGTTTCATTGATTTGCCAAGTAAACGTGCCATCGTTGTTTTCGACAAAACCACTCAAGCGGTCACTACTATTCGTGTATTTTCGAGTCCAAACGGTATCGCCTTGTGGATTTACTTTTATCAACAAAGGCAATTGACCCGCCGCCGTGCCTAAAATACCCAAACCACCATCGGTCAAAGATTGAACATCATACAGATTGATGTTCACTGGCACTCTTTTGAGCCAAATCGAATCGCCATAAGGCGTTACTTTCAAAATAGAAGAAAAAGCGGACGAATCGCTGAACACAACGAAAAAATTACCGTCATTCGCTTTTGTAATATAGCCGAAGCTTACTTTGTTGATACTGCGTAAAACGGTACTTTTCAAAAGTAAGCCATCGGCATCGGTCTTTAGGATAGTTAGATTTTTATCGTCATTGACGGCGGAAGCTAAAAATCCACCATCGGGCGTTTGTGCTGTTCTATAAATCGTTGTTGCTTCCGTGTAGGCACGTTTCCAACCTTGCGCATTCAGGCTCAAAGCACTGAAAACGAGAATTAGACCTGTGATGAAAAAGCGTATGCAACGAGTCATGTAAGTTTTGAATTGTTTAGTATTTTCTTTCTTCATTTCTTTCTTGATTCAAAGGTCGTAACCTTTATATAGTTATACAATTACACTTTTCTTTTTTTGTAAATTAAAATTAAACATAACTATTTGATTTTCAATTAATTAAGCATAATTTTGTAAAAAATATCCTGTTTTAAATAGAAGACTTTGTTATTATATTTTTTTAATTTTTTTCAAAAACGTAAAAATAAGGCAACCATTTACCCAATCAAAACTACCGTTCACTCATGCAAGGCAGTCAACTCATTCAACTAACAAAGTCCCTTTCTAAGCGTGATTTTCGAGAATTACGAAAAGTGGTACGCTCACCTTACTTCAATCAACGTGAAGATGTCATTCAATTGTATGACTACATCGAAAAAGTTTTCAACGAAAAGCTACCCGATTTTTCTAAGGAGAAGGCTTTTAAAAAACTTTTTCCAAATAAAAAATTTGATGATGTTTTGATGCGTCAACTCATGTCTTATCTCTTAAAAGTCATTGAAAAATACCTCATTACTGAGGGGGTACTCCAAGATGATTTAGAATCTCAACTCCAATTAACGCACGCTTTAAGATTCCGCAATGCGGATAAATTATTTGAAAAACAGTTGAATGAATTTTCGGAATCAATTGAAAATCAAGGATTTAAAAATGCAAAATACCATTATATGAAATTTAGAATGCGCTTGGAAGATTACACTTATCGAGGTGAAAAAAAACGTACTGCGGAGCTGAATCTTCAAAACTTATCTGATGAATTAGATTATTTTTATGTTGCAGAAAGATTACGCTATTCGGTAATTATGTACACTCACCAAGCTGTTATAAAACGTAATTATAAACAACCAATGTTGGATTTTACCCTTAATTATGTTAAAGAAATTCAAGATACTCCCCCTTCTGTATCAGCATATTATTATGCCTATAAAACAATGACAGAGCCCGAAAATGAAGAAAATTTCATTAATTTTAGCAAAATTATAATAGGCAATGCTCATTTTTTTACAGAATTAGAGCGAAAAGAACTTTACGTTCTTGCAACTAATTACTGTATAAAGAGATTAAACAAAGGAGAAAAAAATTACGGATTAGAAGCATTGAAATTGTATCGTGCGAGGATGGATAATAATGTATTGCTTGAAAATGGAGTATTATCTCATTATACATATAATAATATTTTAATGTTAGCAATAAAAGCGGAACAATACGATTGGGCAGAAAATTTCCTAAATGAATTCAAACAGTATTTGCCCGAAAAAGACAAAGAAAATATTTACAATTACAATTTAGCCCTTTTTTATTTTAGAAAAGGAAAACAACATTATGGGGATGCCATGACCTTACTTCAAACGGTGAACCTAACGGATGTGCTTTACAACTTAGATGCACGAAGGCTTTTAGCTATCATTTATTTCGAGCATAACGATTTTCAAGCCCTACAATCCCACATCGAAAGCTCAAAAGTCTATCTACACCGCCATAAAGACATTGGATACCACCATGATATGTACGTCAATTTCTTCCGTTTTTTAGAAAAAATACAAAAAATAAACATGCGAGACACAAAAGCGAAGGACATACTGAGGGGGGAGATGACAGGCACACAATTGCTCGCCGAAAGAGATTGGTTGATAAATAAGTTGAATTAAAAATTAAGAATTAAAAAATTAGAATTACTAAAAACGCTCATAAACCTACAATCGTAGGCTAATGAGCGTTTTTAATAATTCTAATTTTTTAATTCTTAATTTTTAATTTTAAAACAGGCTTTCGATGACTTTATCAGCCGTCATGCCTTCCGCTTCTGCCTTGTAGTTTGGTACGATGCGGTGACGTAGAACATATTTTGCAATGGCTTGAACGTCCTCAATATCTGGTGAATATTTACCGTTGATGGCAGCGTGACATTTTGCACCCAAAACCAAATATTGAGAAGCCCGTGGCCCTGCACCCCATGAAATATAATTGTTCACCGTTTGAGTAGCCCGTGGCGTATTCGGACGAGTTTTAGTGGTAAGCCCTACGGCGTATTCCAAAACATTGTCCGCAATCGGAATTTTTCTGATTAATTGTTGGAAACTAAGAATTTGCTCTGCCGTCACGATGTGTTGCAACTGCACTGATTTTGAAGAAGTTGTGCCTTTTACCACCTGAATTTCATCCTCATAACTCGGATAATCCAAAGGAATGTTGAACATAAAACGGTCGAGTTGTGCTTCTGGAAGTGGATACGTTCCCTCTTGTTCAATCGGATTTTGCGTTGCCAAAACGAAAAACGGCGATGGCAAATTATGACGTGTGCCACTCACCGTCACGCAGCGTTCTTGCATCGCTTCGAGCAATGCCGCTTGTGTTTTGGGCGGTGTACGGTTAATCTCATCCGCCAAAACGATGTTGGCAAAAAGAGGACCACGATTAAATTTAAAATGACGGTCTTCGCCCAAAATTTCTGAACCCGTGATATCCGAAGGCATCAAGTCGGGCGTAAATTGGATGCGTTTGAAATCCAAATCCAAAACTTCTGAAATGGTACTCACGAGCAAGGTTTTTGCCAAACCTGGCACACCCACCAAAAGGCTGTGACCATTAGAAAACAAGGAAATGATAACGGCTTTGACGACATCATCTTGACCTACAATGACTTTTCCGATTTCACGAGAAAGGTCACGATAAGCCTGTGCGAGCGCATCTACAGCTTCTACGTCTGAACGAACGGCGGTTGTTGAAGTTGACATATATTTTATGAGTAATTAGGTAATTTAGTAATTGGGTAATTAAATAACGGTTTGATTATTCAACTACCAAACGACATAAATGGTTAATTATGAATATTTTATGTAAAAAAAATAATTGTCAAGTGTAAAAAAGGTCAAAATACTGAGGGGCCTCTTTTTGTTTGATATAAACTTTTTTACTAAGACAAAAGTAGAAATAAAACGTTGCAAATAAAGGGTTTGTTTCAAGACTTTTCGTTTTTTATGTGTTTAACACGGTATCTTGCCTAATATCTCCTTTGTTTTATAGAAAAATGTTGACACCTAATAATGTACCTATCATATTTGCGATTCTAAAATTTTTGAAAACTTCCACGTACTTTCTTTTTTTTAATCCTAAAAATTTAGAATTTTAGACAAATTTTTGAATCCTACATTTGCAGCAATTCCGCATATGGAAAAAAAGAACCACAGATTTAACTGATTCAACTGATTTTCAGTGATTTTTTTTGATTAAAACAGGATTTAAAGGTCAAAACAGAAAAAAATCAGTGTTAATCAGTTAAATCAGTGTCATCAGTGGTTCATTTTTTCCAAATGCGGAATTGCTGCTACATTTGCCATAACAAACATAATTCTTTGCAAATCAACCACTTATGCCACGAAACAAGCACCCCCTCAGTATTTTTATCTTTTTTTTACTGATACACGTTTGTACAGCACAAACTTCGATATTGGAACGCTCGTTGGCAATCAATGTTGTGAATGAGCCGTTGGGGGATGTCTTAAAATTTGTCTCACAAAAAGCTAATTTTTATTTGTCTTATAATGCCAATATTTTAGACGGCAATAAAAAAGTGAGTTTGAAATTGGATAACTCAAATGTGCGGACGGTTTATAAATCGCTTTTGGGTAATAATTTTCAGTTTAAACAAAAAGGTAATTATTTGATTATCCAAAAACTTAAAGCCAATCAACAACTTATAGGTGGTTATATTAGTGATGATAAAACAGGTAAAAAAATACCGAATGCCACGGTTTATGACCGCAAAAGCCTTGCATCAGCGACAACAGATAGCTACGGTTACTACGAAATTTTGACTCGAAAACCCATTGAAAAACTCACCGTTTCTCGGCTCAATTATGGTGATACCGTTCTTACTTTGCGCAGTATTGAACCACAAAAAGCCTTAGAAATTGACGTTTCGCTCTTGCAAAAAGGAAAAATTGATACCACAGAACGAAAAAATGAACCCCTCAATAATATCATAAAAATCAGTGATAAAGAAGATACAGGTGACGAATATCGAGAGCGAACTTTGCTGTCAAATGGAGAAATCAGTACGGCTCTTAGCAATATTGTTAAGACTTTTGAGCGTGTCAACGAAGATAATATTGAAGCACCCATTAAAAGAACAGGTCATTTTTC
>JAYTMW010000769.1:0-7386 GCA_043728105.1 Saprospiraceae bacterium
TGCTGTAAACCTGAATAAACATTGAATTCCAATTCGGGTTTGTCAGATTTGCCTTGTTTGGTTTGAATCAATATAACACCATTGGCAGCTCTGGCTCCATATAAAGATAAAGCGGAAGCATCTTTTAAGACTTCAACTGATTCAATATCAAAAATATTTATGCCAGCGATACTACTACCTGATTGTGCGGTACTGAGCGCATCCGTACCATTGTCATAACCTTTTGAAAAAATGGATAAATCTTCATCAAGGGTCGGAACACCATCTATTATATAAAGTGGATTGGAACTGCCTCTTAGTGAAGCAATGAGACCCGTTGCGGGCATACCCGACGTTTGAATCAGATTTAGACCAGCACTTCTGCCTTGTAATGCTCGGTTAATATCTAAAACGGGTTGATTTCTCAAATTGTCTATATTGATGTTGTTAGCGGCATCCGTAGATTGGGCTTTGGTTTGAGAGCCATAAGCGATGGACACTTTTCGGTTTTGAGACCCCGATTCTTTCAAAGCAATTGTTAAGGTATTTTTATCATCAATATAAATTTCTTGTTTAATGAAACCCAAGCACGATACGTTGAAATATTTTTTACCCGAAGGCACCACAATAACGAAATTGCCCATCTGGTCTGATTGAACCGATAGGTCGGAGTCCAAAATCTGAACTTTTGCGCCTTGAATAACCTCTTGACTGAGTGCGTCAATAATTTGACCCTTCACAAGCCGCTGAGCTTCAATGACTGAAAAAGATAGGAAAATGATGAGTATAGTGGCTGTAACGCTTTTCATGTATAAAATCTATGATAAAGATTTTATATGTTCAAAAACCGTGCAAAAATGTTATGATTTTAAATCAATGCCGAATTTTACTATCAAAAGTTTTATTTTAGGTAATTTATAGATTCAATATCTAAGGCATTAACAAAAAAATAAACGGTTTTCTTATAAAACTTTAAGGTGCGCTGCACCTTGAAATTTTTTATAAGAAAACCGTTCAAAAAAATATAAGTTATTTTTTGATGCCAGCTAAATCTATGAGGAAAGCGTATTGGGTAGAAATATTTTTGAAAGCAACGAACCGACCCGTTGGGCCTGAATGTCCCCCTTCTTTGAGGTTGCATTTGAAAATAACAGGGTTGTTACTTGTGCTTGACTCACGTATTTTTTGAACCCATTTGGCTGGACTCGAATAAGGAACATTATTATCGAATAAATTACCTGTTGTGTAAATTGCAGGATAATTGGCAACTTTTATATTGTCGTAAGGGCTCCAAGATTTGATATAATCATACATTTTTTTTTCATTCGGATTGCCCCATTCCGAATATTCTGCGGTGGTTAGAGGTAAACTCTCGTCCATCATATCATTCAAAACATCCATCCAAGGCACAGTGGCGACTATGCCTTTAAACAATTCAGGTTCTTGATTGACAGCTGCTCCAATGAGCATGCCGCCAGCACTGCCTCCTGTTGCAAACATGCGTGAAGGGTCAGCAAATTTTTGGGCTTTTAAAAAATGAGCACAATCTACAAAATCATTAAATGTATTTTTTTTGTTGGCTAATTTGCCTTCGTCATACCATTGGCTCCCCATCTCAGAACCGCCTCTTACGTGTGCAATGGCATACACAAAACCCCTGTCCAAAAGACTTATTACTGTGGGTCTGAAACTTGTCATTGTGTTGTCACCATAAGCACCATAAGCATTCAAGAGTAACGGATTGGTGCCATTTTGTTTAAAAAGACTTTTATTATACACAATCGAAACCGGAATCATACGATTGTCTCTTGATTTTACCCAAATACGTTTCGATTCGTAGTTTCTTGATACAAAATTTTCAACAATATCTTGTTTTAAGTAAGTTGTTTTACCTGATTTGATGTTGTAACTTATCAGTGTGTTAGGAACAGTTAGAGATGAATAGGTTATGCGAATGCTATCACAATCATAAGCATTTTGATCATAACTATTGAAAGAAGCCTCAAAGGTATCTTCGCCAAAATCGAGATTAGTAGAAGAAGAATCTTTACGATTATGAACTCTTATTTTATCAATGCCCGCCTCTTTGTGTTGCGTAATAATATAGTTTTTGAACACACGATAAGATACCAACAAAGATGTTTTTCTATGCGTAATGACATCTTTCCACTCGCCGTAGTGTGTATTACTGAGGGGTGTCTTCAAAACCCTATAGTTTGGTGCATTATAGTTTGAATAAATATAGAATTCATTGCCAGTGTAATGATCTATTTCATAGAACACATCTTTAGCTCTTGCTTCAAACAATTTCAAGGTGGCATTATTATTTTCTAAATCAAGATAACGAGTTTCTGAATGGTTGTAATTTTTAATATTTAGGAACAAATATTTACGACTACTTGAAAGGTGATTGAAAATAAAATTCTGATCGTCTAATTCTTCATAAACGACTATGTCTTTAGTTGTATTTGTACCTAAAACATGTTTCATCAAACGATATGACTTTACTCGTTCGTTGTTTTTGATGTAATAAATGGCTTTATCATCTTTAGTCCATGTAATACCTTTTGCCGCCACGTTAGAGATAGTGTCCGAAAAAATAATACCTGTTTTGATGTCTTTTATCCTTAAAGTATATTGTTTTTTTCCAATTGTATCAAATACGTAAGCGACTTTCAAGCCGTCGTTACTTGTAATGTATTGACGTAATTGAAAAAAATTTTTATTTTTTGCCAGTTTTGGTATGTCAAAGATAACTTCCTCTTTGGTGCTCCAAGTTTCTTTTTTTCTACAAATAATAGGATATTGTTGATTGAGTTCATAACGTTGATAATACCAAAAACCGTGAATTTGATTTGGTACGTCTTCTTCGTTAGGCATATAACGCTCTGAAAATTCTTTGAATAAACGATCTTGCAAAGGAATATTATGCGCTAACATTTTTTCTGCATATTTATTTTCAAGTTCAAGATGCGTTATTACGGTTGGATTTTTGGGATTAGCGAGCCAGTAATAATTATCTAAACGAGAATTATTATGCTCTTTGAAGATTTTTGGACGCTTCACAGCTTTTGGAATGACCGTATCAACCAAGACTACGAATCCACTGGACATCAGCCCAATGGAAACTAATATGTAGAATATGTTTTTTCTTGAAATTGTCATAATTGTAATTGTGTATCTTTGATTGCAAATAAGATGCCTTATTCTAACTATATTATCAAATATCAAAAAGTCATTTTCAAATTATTAACAACTGGATTTTATTTTATTTATAATTAATTTTTATTTTATTTACATAATCAATTGATTATCAGTCTGTTAGATTTTCTTTTATTACTATCTTGTTATGGTTTTTTATGAGTAAAAAAGTTAAAAAAAACTAAAAAAACTAAAAATACTGAAAAATACTGAGGGGGGTAGTTGTACGTTTTCAAAAAAATAAGGGCGAATACTTTTCAGTATTCACCCTTATTATGAAGTATTTTAAGTTAAAATTATTGACCAATAATCAGCTTTTTAGACTCAGTAGCTCCATTTACGGTTAATCGAACCAAATATTGTCCCACGGGCAATGCCGTTTTCAAAGCGTCTTGATAACTTCCTGCTTGCAATTTCACGGGGCTTGAACCAGCTACTCTTTGACCCATAAGATTAAAAATATCCCATTGCACGGTTGACGAGTTTCTGAGACTATAACCTATCAAAGTTGCACCCGATACTGAGGGGTTCGGATAAAGTATATATTCGTTTACTTCTTGCGCAAATTCTTTTGTTCCGACCGTGTAATTGAAATAACCTGCGGGCGGAGTAGGCAATTTTTTAGAAGTCATAATCCGATATTCTCCCGGTAATAAACGAATTTTAGCGTTCACATCCGTCACAGTTGTTGAGTCGTTGGTGATGTAGTTGTACCATTTTCCTGTGTTTTGGAAAACGGGTGTCACGTCAGCCGCTTCCACGCCCATATTGCCCAAAATCGTAATGCTTAAATTTGCATCTTGAAGATGAAAGGCTTTTATTGGATTGGTTTTGTCCGTCAATTCATTAATATCATAATTCAAAGTTCTGAAAACACTTTGGGTATTTCTAAGATTAATAATATTGCGGGTTACGTCAAATAAACGCTTACGACCCCAATCTTTCAAATCGTCCCAACGAATTGGTTTTTTGCCTGTTCTTCCGTTCACATCAATGCCTACTTCATAACCCATTTCACCAAATTGCCAAAGCATACGTGGCCCAGGAATTGTATAGAAAAATGCGCTCACCATTTCTTGACGTTTCAAAGCGGTATATAATTCTTTAACCGCATAATTAGTACCCGCTTTACCGTAAGCTAAATTTTTAAACATCAACCGTTCCTCATCGTGGCTTTCCATGTATGCCACGTGATTGTCGTGTTTAGCATCGTTCCAACCACGGCGTTTACCACTTCCATAACCAATGTTGTAATCATAGCCCATTGAGGCTTGGTTGTAATCGGCATTGGCATTAGACCACAGCATCATGCCTTTTTCGGCTAACACTGTTTCTTCCGAAGCATCCGCTAAATGCTCTAAAATGGTGTAAGCCCCGGGTGTTGTAGTTTGTACAAGATTATGGTAAGCTGTCAAAATATCAACCCTTGATTGGTCGTAATTCCCCCAAGCTCCTGTATTACCCAATGTGTTTTTTTGTGTAAAACCTTTAGAGAGGTCGAAACGGTATCCGTCTATTTTGTATTCTTCGAGCCAATATTTCAAACAACGATTCACATAAGCCTTCGTGTAAACACTTTCATGATTGAGGTCGGTGAAAACATTGAAATCATGTTTGGCTGTTCTATTAGCCCATGGATTGTTTGTGGCGGCATCATTGCCATCTTGGAACAAACGAATCAAAGGACTTTGACCCGTAGCGTGATTGAAAACTACGTCCAAAATAACAGCAATACCGTTTTCATGACATTTGTCAACTAAGGCTTTAAACTTATCGGCTGTGCCATAATATTTGTCCAACGCCATGTGAAAATCTGGACTATAACCCCAACTGTCATTGCCATCAAACTCTTGAAGTGGCATAAATTCAATGGCATTGATACCCAAACGCTTAAAATAAGGCAACGTATCAATGATTGTTTGATAATCGTGCGTTGCTACAAAATCACGCATCAATAGTTCATAAACAACCAAATCACGTTTTGCAGGGCGTTGGAAAGTGTTTGTTTTCCAAACATAAGGCGTTTTACCGGGCTGTATAACGGACACAATGCCTGTCGTTTTACCAGTAGGATAGACGGGCATATTTGGGAAAACAGATGCCGTAATAAACTTATCATCGTTGGGGTCAAGCACCAAAATACTGAGGGGGTCGGCCACTTTAATTGCGCCGTCCACGAGGTACTGATACGTGTAAGTTTGACCTTTCATAAGACCGCCAATTTTTAACCAAAAGGTAGAGCCATCTACACTTTTATTCATCAAATATTTACCATCTATTTGATAATCATTGAAGCTGCCAACCACAAAAACATTTTGTTTTCCAGGTGCTTGAAAGATTAAAGTTGTACTATCTCCTGCGCTATTTATGGTCGCACCCAATTCAAATCCAGTGGGCGGATTAGCAACTGTTACCGTCGGAACAACCACATAGGTGAATGAAGTGGAGTCTATTTTTGTACCACTTACGGCTTTGAATTTTACCAAATGAGACCCCTCAGTATTTGCAGTAATTGAAGCCGTCAAATCTTTAGCGTTGCTAATGGTGGTTACCACCACTCCGTTATCCGTAAGGGTTAGAGTGCCTGCCAAAGAGGCGGCGGCCTTGACGGGAATAGTCGCATTTTTATCAATCAAAAAACTTTGAGCCGAGGGCGTAACTATTTTTGTTACCAAAACCGAAGCATCCGACACAACATCGTAGAAAATATCACCATTGTCGGCCGTTTTGCCTTCTTTTGTGCGATCAAAAGAACGAAAAACAAAATTCATTTTCAAAATCTTTTCTGCAGCAGGTACGCCATAAAATGCTCTGATATTATTGATGGTTAAGGTAAAGATGCCGTTGCCTTGCGCCGTCATTTTGCAGGAAGGGTCGTTAACAGTCCATTCAAATTTGAGGTGTTGCCAAATGGCAGTTGGCGTGCTTTTGTCGGTAGTCAGGCCCGTGTGGGCATACACGTCACCCGTGAAACCGAGTAAACCTTTGTTGCCTTCGTTGGCGTTAAAGGTGATTGTCACATTGTCATCAGGGCCGGGGAAAACGGGCGAGCAGGAGACTTGTGCATTTAGGTTAATTACGAGGCTAAAAGCCAAGAGGCAAATTGAGGCAATTCTTTTCATACATTCTTAGTTAAAAATTATTAAAAAAATGGTTTCTATGATGATGGAGTGAAGCCATTAGCAAAAATAAGATTTAAACCTAAAAAGTAAACAGATTGAAAAAAGAATAACACTTTTATTTTATGTTTGTGTGAAAGTCAAAAGAGAAATGACTATATTTGGGCTTACAAAGTACTGTATGATGGGATTTATTGTAATGTCGTTTACTTGAAGTTTTAAAAATTGAAAATTATACAAAGTACCGTATTCTTGACGAAAACAACCGTTCACCAGTCAGAATTGGCCTGTAAATAATTGTAAATAAATAAGCCAAGGAAATGTGTTTTATTTGCAGATAAGTTTTCTCATAGTATGTTACTTTGTTGAGTTCCTGCTGCTCTGTATAGAGAAGCAGGAATTTTTTTTGTGCCTATTGAAAGAGTGTAGTTTCCATTTAATGTATTCACTCACTTTTTTAGTCATGCTTTCAGCTTGATGGCGCACAATGCGCTCACTTCGCTAAAATGCGTACCAAGGAAAAGACTAAATGGTTGAACTAATTTTTCCAAAATTTCTATTTGAAAAAATTAGTTCAACCCGAAAAGGAAAACTTGTAAGCACGCACAAGTGAGTAAATAGATTAGGTGGAAACTATAACCCTACTGAAAATAAAATGTTTAAGTGGTATTATTTAATTTTAAAATATATAAATACGTAAAACTGTGCCACAATTTAAAAAAAGTGTGTAAATAGCTCTTTTTCACATTAAATTAAACATTCGAATATACCGTTTATCTGGTATTTGATACCATTCCCTAAATAGTTTAGCACAAACATTGATTTTGTTTTTATATGTTAAAGTAAAAGTTCTATATTTGTACTGTGTAGTTTTCTCATAGTATGTTTTTTGCTCCTACATCTTTCCCCTTTAGATGTAGGGGTTTTTTTTGCCCTGTTGCGAAAATGACCCAGAAAGAATTTCAAAAGTGGCTTTTTACAAAAAATTATTTTAAAACCCTACATAAAATGTTCACGCCTCGTTTTTGCTGCGCAAAAAAAGGTTTTTAAAGAATTTTTTTGGATTGAAGCTATTTTTGAGAGAAAA
>JAYTMW010000770.1:0-3377 GCA_043728105.1 Saprospiraceae bacterium
GAAAGACAGCAAAAGACAAAATTAGCGACGACCAACGAGCAACAAAATCAAATGTTAGCCAATGAAAAAGCCGACAAAGATCGATTGGTAGCCACGTTAAAAGAAGAAGGAAATCGTTTGGCAGGTGAGTTGAAATCGCAAGAACGCAAAAGCCAACAAATAAATAGTGCCATTGAAAATCTAATTGTGGCGGAACTGGAGGCCAAACGTCGGGCAGCCGAAGAGCGTGCAAGAAAAGCTCGAGAAGCCACTGAACGCCTCGCCGCCGAGAAAACCAAAGTCGAACGCAAACGCAAAAAGAAAGAAACTGTTACAACATCTTTTGAAGAAACACCCGCTGAAAAACCTAAAAAAGAGGTTGTTTTAACAGAATCATCTGAAAATTTGGCACTTTCAAGCGATTTTAGAGGTAATAAGGGGAGGTTACCCGCACCCGCATTGGGCAGCATCGTGCGAGGTTTTGGCAGACAAAACGTGGTTGACCGAGTGACCGCTGTTAACAATGGCATTGATATTCGGACTGCCCCGAACGCTGAAGTGCGGGCTGTTTTTGGTGGCACGGTTTCCATTGTGTCTTCCATTCCGGGCGTAGGCAATATTGTTTTGATTCAGCACGGCAATTATTATACGGTGTATTCCAACTTATCTTCCGTTTCAGTCAAAAAAGGGGATACGATTTGGATTCATCAAATCGTGGGTCGCTCAGGTGAAAATGCTTCGACCAAAGAACCCGAAGTGCATTTTGAAATATGGATGGAAAAAACGCATTTGAATCCGACGAGTTGGTTGGCGAAATAAATAAAAATTAAAGAGACCCCCTCAGTATTTTGTTACTTTCGATTTACTTACTAACTTTGTATTGCTTTAGATTTGGTTTCTAATATCTCGGATTAATCATCTGCTATCTTTCATTTAGAACCCTACATAAAATGTTCACGCCTCGTTTTTGCTGCGCAAAAAAAGGTTTTTAAAGAATTTTTTTGGATTGAAGCTATTTTTGAGAGAAAAATTGAAAATTTTTCTCTCAAAAATAGCTTCAATCCGTAGAAATTTCTGTTTTGTACGCTTTTTTGCGCAGCAAAAACAGTGAGTAAATATTATGTAGGGTTTCAAAATCTTTTAAAGAATTATACATTTGAACAAACAAGGCAAACATATCTTCCATTTTCCAGCATTGGCTTTGGCGTTGCTTCTTCTTTTTGCTTTTGGGGCGAAAGAGGCACACCACTTTTTTGTCCATGCCCACGTGGAAGTTAAGGTTTGCGACGCTACCGAAAATGAAAAACATTGGCATGATGAAGCATACAGTCACGATGATTGCGCCCTTTGTGATTTCACTTTTTCACTTTTCGATTTTTCTCTACCTACTTTTTTCTTATCTCATAAAGATTGTCTTGTAGAAAAAACGGATTGTTTTTCTACAAAATCTTATCACTCTCACGCTTTCTTTTACACAAAAGGACGTGCGCCACCTTCTCCTTTTCTTTCCTAATTGATTGATTATCAATGTTTTAAGTTACAGTCTGTAGCGGCGGATTTGCCTTTGTCGGCAAATAGGTTTATCTGCCGATTGCATAATCGGTGATTAAAATCGCCGCTGCGGAATTAAAAAACAAGCAAATGGCAAGGCAAATCTTGACCTTTTTGTTTGTCGTTATCGCCATTGCATCCACTTCGGCGCAGTCCGAATGTCATTACATATTGAAGGGTAAGGTTAAAGAAGCGCATGATTTTGCGCCCATTGCCAACGCTTCGGTTTGGGTGAAAGAGTTGGGTGTGGGCGTAGCGACCGACGAAAATGGTTCATTCACCCTCCAAAACCTTTGCCGACAGACCTATACTTTACAATTTAGCCACGTGGATTGCCAACAGCACGCCGAACAGCTTGCCATTGAAGGCAATACTGAGGGGGTCTTCCTTTTGCAACACGGCGATAAATTGCTTGAAAAAGTAGAAATCAGAGCTAAAAAGGTAGAGTTAGAAATGACTCAAGCACATTCAAGTATTTCAGAAGAAGATGCAAGAGCCACAAAAGGTCAAGTTCTGGGCGATGTTTTGAAGACACTGCCTGGAGTCACAACGCTCAATACAGGTTCAACTATTTCTAAACCTGTGGTGCAAGGCATGCACTCTGACCGTGTTTTGATTCTCAACAATGGCGTTAGGCATGAAGGTCAACAATGGGGGCTTGACCATGCGCCCGAAGTTGACCCATTCATCGCCGACCGCATCACGGTTGTGAAAGGTGCAGCGAGTGTCAAATATGGCGTAGGGGCAATCGGGGGTGTCGTTCTCGTTGAACCTCGTGCGCTGCGTGATACACAAGGCATGGGTGGCGAGGTGAATATGGTATTCAATACAAATGGACGAATAGGTATTTTATCTTCTATGTTGGAAGGCAAAAAAGGTGGTATTGCATGGCGTGTACAAGGAACTGCCAAGCGAGGTGGCAATCTTTCGACCCCTCAGTATTTGCTCTCAAACACGGGCGTTGAAGAATTAAATGGCTCTGCGATGGTGGGTTTTTCCTTGAAAAATGTTCAAATTGAAGCATTTTATAGTCATTTCTATACAAAAATTGGCATATTGAAAGATAGCCACATTGGTAATATTACGGACTTGAAAAATGCCATTGAGCGAGGGACACCCCTCAGTAATTCGGGCTTTTCGTATAACATCGAGCGACCCGCACAACGCATCAATCATGATATTTTGAAAACAAAAGTGACCATGCCCACGGGCGATGCAGGGCGTTTGACCATGATGGCATACTACCAACACAACCTTCGTGAAGAGTTTGATGCACATAAACCGGGTGGTGCAAAGCCCGTTGGTTTCGACCGTTCAGAGGTGGCGTTTCAACTTCCTACCGTGGGTGGGCGGGCTGATTGGGAGCATCGGGCTTGGGGCAATTGGCATGGTGGCGGCGGTGGTGAGGTGATGTATCAGAGCAATAACACCTTTGCGGGAGCTTTGATTCCTAACTATCGACAGATGACTTCGGGTGTTTATTGGTCGGAAAGGTGGCGGCGTTATCCTCAACCATTGGAGGTTGAAGGGGCTTTGCGCTACGATGTTCGACAGCTTTCGGTGGATAGCACCCGCTTCGGTGATAGAGATAAAGTGTTCATTTTCAATAACTTATCTGCATCGGGTGGCTTGATTTATCATGTGAATACGAGAGGGAAATTGTCTCTGAATGTTGGTACGGCTTGGCGTAGTCCGAATGTGAATGAGCTTTTTAGCCGAGGTGTGCATCATGGCACGGCGAGTTTTGAAGAGGGCAATCCGAATCTTCAACCCGAACGAGCGTTGAGCACGAGCCTTTCTTTTCACTACGACCATGAGGTTTTTGAGGCAGAAATAACAGCTTTTCA
>JAYTMW010000771.1:0-1641 GCA_043728105.1 Saprospiraceae bacterium
TCACGAGCCGCATTTTTACGGGTTTGCCAATCGCCTTCGTTGGCGGGCTGGTGATTTTGTGCGCCATCTTCGTAAGAATTATTAGCCGATTCATGGTCATCCCAAATGCAAATGAATGGATGTTGTTGGTGTGCTTTTTGCAAATTTTTGTCAAGACGATAAAGGGAATAGCGGGTTCGATAATCACTCTTTGATACAATTTCTTTGTTAGGCTGATTTTTGCGAGTGGGGTCATTGAATTGAGGATTGCCATATTGTCCTGCGGCATATTCATAAATATAATCACCCAAAAACAAAACGGCATTCAAATCATTGCGTTCAGCTATGCGCCCATACGAGGAGAAATAACCACCTTCATAATTGGTGCAAGAAACCACGGCAAATTTTAAAATATCCGTCAAATTTGCCGCCAATACTGAGGGGCCTGTTTTGGTGCGCCCAATCATCGAGCGTTTGCCCAAAGCCGTGAAAGCATAATAATAAGTGGTGTTTGCCGTCAAGCCCATAACATCCACTTTTACAGTATAATCCTTTGCGGTATCCGTTGAAAAAAGGCCTGTTTTTACCACGTTTTTCAAGGCAGTATCCGTAGCCATTACGTAGCTGCCATCAATAGTTTTGTCTTGTTCGGGGGTGATACGAGTCCAAATAATGACCCTATCCGCCAACGGGTCGCCTGATGCCACGCCGTGATAAAACGGCTTTAAAGTCACATCAAAAGGAAGTGATTGAGCAAAGAGGGTAGGTGCTAAAAAGCAAAAGAGTAAGGTTAAATAAGTCGGGTTTATTTTCATCGTGAATGATATTTTATGTTTATAAATCTTTGTAAAAGTAAGGATAACGTCAAAAGTAACGGTGCTATTTTTAGTTTTATTCGGAAAAGCGACTGTATTTATACTAAACAATACGATTTGAACTATCAAACAGTTGTTTATTCATACATTTCAAAATCAGAAAATTGTCTGTATTAAAAAAGCTCCCGTGTATAGACGTACATATAGGAGCTTTATTTTTAAAATTAACAATGTTAGGCTAACGTTGTTTTCAGTTATACCATATTGGATATTTATTTTAGAAAAAACGAAGAGGTAATTTCCTCCGTGCGTTGATTTAGCTTATCTTTTAAACCTTTCATTTAAAAGATAAGCTAAATCAACGCACGGAGGAAACTACCTCTTTCTTATTTTCATAAAAAAAAATATCCAATATGGTTGTACATACCAAGTGGGGTAATCATTAAAATGCCGTTATAAGTTGCTGAATATGGTTGTAAAAGGATACATCAAGCAATTTATTACGGCATTTTTTACAGAAAAAAACACAAAATACTGAGGGGGTGCATTTTGTCGGCAGATAAACCTGTCTACCGTAGGCAGGTCAACCGCTACATTAAAACCCTTTAAAAATCTTACCACCCGCCATCACATTTTGCGTTTTTTCATCAAAAACAACTTTTTCACCCGTCCGATAAGCGGCGTTTGACATGATGGTAGCGATGGAATGTTGATAGCCCGCTTCAATCGGTGCGTTGGGTTCTTTGCGACTGCGGACACATTCCATCCAGTTTTTGATGTGGTTGTGGGTCAAAAAGTCGCCGCCCGTGTTGGCAGAAGATTCCGCTTTCATGCCTTCCAATTTTGA
>JAYTMW010000772.1:0-8410 GCA_043728105.1 Saprospiraceae bacterium
GATACGCTTGATAAAAAAATACCACCTATTGTCATTCAAACGTTGGCTGAAAATGCTATCAAACATGCCATCAGTCGCAGCATTGAAGGCGGCAGAGTAGATATAAAATCTTTTTTGGAGAACGATAACCTGATTATTGAAGTTATTAATTCAGGGCAATTACAAGTTGATACCCCCTCAGTATTTGACCCAAAAAAAGCGGGTATTGGCATCGAAAATACCCGCCGCCGCTTGGCTATGCTCTACGGAGATAGGGCTGTTTTTGATTTGAAAAATTGGGGTATTGCGGAGGTGAAGGCTATGATGCGCATACCTGCGTAGCTTCGGTTTTAACCAACCTGTGCGATTAAAACATCTATCATCTTGAAACCACCGATTTCAATCGGTGGGCTATACAAATCCACTAATGCCATCTATCTTCTTTTCAAAAACATCACATTTATACACCTATATGTGATGTTTTTGAAAAGAAGATAGATGGCATTAGTTGTAATTCCTTACCCACCGATTGAAATCGGTGGTTTCAAGATGATAGATGTTTTAATCGCACAGGTCGGTTTTAACCGAACTCGTCGAATCCCGATTGGTCGGGATGAAATGTTTGAAAATAAAAAATTACACAATTGAGCATGTCATCCCGACCAATCGGGATTCGGCGGGTTCGGTTAAAACCGTAAACTGCATGAAACTACTTTTTCTCACTTTTGTAACTTGCTTGGGTGCCGCAAACACGCTCTGTTTTTGGTATTTAAGACAAGAAAAATTTAAGACGGAAAACGAAAAAATAATAAGATTGACTATGACATTTTACCCGTTTTTGAGTCTGATTTTGTTGTTTTTCCACCCCGATACTTCACCCGTCGGATTGCTTTATTTAGTCGCAATTATTTTATTTACAATATCTTATAAAGATTTTAAATACATATATTCTGACAGTGAACTCAAATTTACGGTACATTCATTTATCTTCTTGATGCTGTCATTTATAGCATTGTGTTTTATGTGTTTTAAAGAAATTGCGTAATTATTTAGCCCAAAAAACGAGTAAATATAATTTGGTCAAATAAGCCCAACGGGCTTCAATATGAATAGACCTGAATGCAATTCGGGGAATGTGTAGAAAGCATGATTGCGACCCCGAAGTGGGTCTAAATACACGTTAATTTGACCCACTTCGGGGTCTTTTCTCTCAAATATACCTTCCCCGAATTGCATTCGGGGCTATTCATATTAAAGCCCGTTGGGCTTACTTGACCAACTTGTTTTTCTCTCGTTACTTTGTGGCTTTTTTTGCTACAAATATCACGGTGCTACCGATGAAGGTCGGTACAAATCTGCACCTATTTTTATACGAAAACTATTCTATTTGATATAAATATCCTGTCGTAATCTCTCCTTTTTTAACTACCTTCGCAGCGTTTTGAAATAGTAATTTGGAAGTAATTTAACAGATTGCTTCGTCGTGCCTCCTCGCAAATACACACCAATTTGAGGTTTTAGATTTGTGGATAAGTAAAGGTTTTTTCTTTTTTGTTAAAAAATAATTGTCAAAGATGTTTTATACTAAACTATTAAAAAAAATTAGTCCAATTGTCATCCCGATTCTTGGATTTTGGGCCTGTGACAACACTCCCAAAAACCCAAATTTCCAAAAAGATGCTGCCAATACGGAATATGCTTACGAGGCACTCACGGCTTTAACCACCGTCATTAAGCACGATTTGTTTCCGCCGATGATTGCCTCACGTATATATGGGTATGCGCACGTGGCGAGTTATGAGGCACTCGTGGCGGGAGAGGCCCCTCAGTATTTGAGCCTTTCGGGACAGTTGAAAGGGCTTGATGCGCTGCCAAAACCCGAAGCGGGTAAGGAATATTGCTACCCTTTGGCGAGTGCGGTGGCGTATATGAAAGTGGGTAAAAAATTGACTTTTTCGGAGGATAGTATGACCAATTATGCGGCGGCAATTTTGGCAAAATTTAAGGCGGCGGGCGTGCCAAAAGATGTTTTTCAACGCTCGGTGGCTTTTGGCGATACCATTGGCGGGGCCATCATCAAATGGTCGAGCAAAGACAATTATTTGCAGATGCGCTCGATGCCAAAATATACGGTTACGCCCCAAAATCCGACTCGTTGGAAACCCACGGCCCCTGGCTATGATGATGCCTTAGAACCGCATTGGCGGAAATTGCGTCCTTACACGCTCGACTCGGCGGCGCAGTTTAAGCCGATTCCCGCTACGCCTTTTGATACCGTAAAATCAAGTAAATTTTATAAAGAAGCCTACGAAGTTTATCAATCGGTGAAGGATTCTACGCCCGACCGCATCGCCACGGCGTGGTATTGGGACGATAATCCCTCGGCGTTGAACAACGTGGGACACGTTAATTTTATCAGAAAAAAAATAACGCCGCCAGGGCATTGGTTGCATATCACGATGTATGCGACTCGTCAACAAAAATTGGATATTTTCAAAACTACGGAGGCTTTCGTGCAAGTGGCGATTGCGGAATTTGATGCGTTTATCAGTTGTTGGGATGAAAAATATCGCTCGGAAGTGATTCGCCCCGAGACGTATATTTCAAAATATATTCAACCAGAGTTCACCCCCATTTTGGTCACGCCGCCTTTTCCCGAATATACGAGTGGGCATAGCATGGCATCGGGTGCGGCAGCGTCGGTTTTGGGGACACTTATTGGCAAAAATGTGGCTTTTACGGACAGCACCGAAGTCATTTTTGGCATCGAACCACGGTCTTACAAGTCGTTTGATGAAGCGGCGGCACAAGCGGCAGTGAGTCGTTTTTATGCGGGTATTCATTATCGCCCTGCCGTTGATGAAGGTTTGAAACAGGGGCGATTGATTGGCGAATATGTGTCTCGAAAGATAAAAACAAGGAGATAACGGCAATTAAAAAAGGTAAAGACACATACCGCATCTTTACCTTTCAACTCTATGTCATGAAAAAGCTTTTGCAAACCTTTTTATTTGGACGATAGAAACAAAAAATGGGTACAATTGCTTGTACCCATTTTTTATGCCCCCCCTCAGTATTTTTTATTTTTTTATACTTTACAACCTAAAAGTAAGACCTAAACCAATGATTATGCCACCTGGCGATAGTAATTTCATAACCGAAGTTGTAGTTTCTGATAATATAACCTTTTTATCGACGGGGCTGTAAGTGCCTCCGCTAACTTGAATGGAATAGCCTAATTCAAGATTGAATTTTATCCAATCACTACCCCATGATTTGCCCGCTACCAAATCTATATTATGCGCCCTATCAGCGTTCATTCTTACCTCCTCAGTTGTTGTATTGTTTTTTAAAGTCAAAAGTATATCTTTATAACCCGATGCCGTGGAATAACCAACGCCAAAAGACCAACTCTCAGGATACCGTTTGTAATATTTGCCCGCAACGCCTATTACAGCCCCCCAACCACCAAGACCAAGCCCTAATTTGCCGCTTACATTTTGAGAAAAAGGCACTTCAAGAGTAAGCCCAAACATACTGGCTATGTTGTTAACACCTGTGCTAATACCAAAGTATAGACGCTGTTTTTCGGCAACAGCATTATCAGATGTGGATGATTTAGTTGCTTTGGTTTGTTGTGCAAAAGTGGTAGTCATTGTGGCTAAAATCAAAGCCACGAGTGTAAGTGTTTTTTTCATTTTTGATAGTTTAAATTGTTTAAGAAAAAGTTTAAATTGAAAATATATTCATACTTATAATACGTTTGTTTCTTGCAAAAATTGTTAACTACGATTATTTAACTGTTTTTGGACAAAAAAATGGGTACAATTGCTTGTACCCATTTTTTATTTGACCCCCTCAGTATTTTAGGCAACCTGCCTGTCGGCAGACAGGTTAAAAGTTAAAAATTAAGAAACTAAAACATAATCCATTGATAATGAATATGTTATGATTTCCTAAATTACTCTTTTACGCCTTGTACCAAAAGCGATACTTCGTTGTCCAAAACTTCGATAAAGCCTTTCTCAATGGTGAATTTCATTTTGCCACCATCTGTTTTAGCAATTGTCACTTCGCCTTTTGACAACGACGATACAACAGGCGCATGGTTTTTCAAAACTTGAAATTGACCACCCGTGCCAGGAACTTTTACCGAGGTAATGTCCCCTTGAAAAACTTCTCTATCTGGTGTTAAAACTGTAATTTTCATTTTTCTTTAATGATAAATTATGAATTATGAATGATAAATACTGAAAAATACTGAGGGGGTATCTATCATTTATCACTCATAATTCATCATTATTAAATTAAGCATTGGCTTCTGCCAACAATTTCTTACCCTTTGCAATGGCATCATCAATTGAGCCAACCAAGTTGAACGCTGCTTCTGGATATTCATCCACTTCACCGTCCATAATCATGTTGAAACCTCTGATTGTTTCCTCGATGGGCACTAATACACCTTTCAAACCTGTAAACTGCTCCGCAACGTGGAACGGTTGAGATAAGAAACGTTGTACACGACGAGCACGAGTCACAGTCAATTTATCTTCTTCCGATAATTCTTCCATACCCAAAATCGCAATAATATCTTGCAACTCATTATAACGCTGTAAGATGTTTTTCACCCGTTGAGCGCAACCATAATGTGCTTCACCAATAATTTTCGGATCTAAGATACGAGAAGTAGAGTCAAGCGGATCAACCGCAGGATAAATACCCAAAGAAGCAATTTTACGATTCAATACCGTAGTGGCATCCAAATGCGCAAATGTTGTGGCAGGTGCAGGGTCAGTCAAGTCATCCGCAGGTACATAAACCGCTTGAACCGACGTGATTGAACCACGCTTTGTTGACGTAATACGCTCTTGCATCAAACCCATTTCAGTTGCCAACGTTGGTTGATAACCTACCGCCGAAGGCATACGTCCCAACAAAGCCGACACTTCCGAACCCGCTTGCGTGAAACGGAAAATATTGTCAATGAAGAACAAAATATCACGACCACCATTCGGGTCGCTCATATCGCCATCACGGAAATATTCAGCCATCGTCAAACCCGACAAAGCCACACGAGCACGTGCGCCTGGCGGCTCATTCATCTGACCAAAAACAAGTGTTGCTTGTGATTTCTCCAATTCTTTTTTATCCACTTTCGATAAATCCCATCCACCTGCTTCCATAGAGTGGTTGAAGGCTTCACCATATCTAATAACGTTAGATTCAATCATTTCACGAAGCAGATCGTTGCCCTCACGTGTACGCTCACCCACACCTGCGAAAACCGACATACCGTCGTAACCTTTCGCAATATTGTTAATCAACTCCATGATAAGAACCGTTTTACCAACGCCCGCACCACCGAAGAGACCAATTTTACCACCTTTTGAATAAGGCTCAATCAAGTCAATAACTTTGATACCCGTGAAAAGCACCTCTGTTTCAGTTGACAATTGCTCGTAAGTAGGTGGTTTGCGGTGAATAGAAGCAGCAGTGCTACCCTTTTCTACGGGGCCAATACCGTCAATAGCTTCGCCAATAACGTTAAATAAACGACCACGAATCGCTTGACCCGTAGGCATTGAGATTTGATTTCCAAGGTCAACGACATCCATGCCACGTGTCAAACCGTCTGTTGCGTCCATCGCAATAGTACGAACACCGTCTTCACCTAAGTGACGTTGCACTTCCAAAATAATTACATCGCCATTCGATTTTTTAACCGAGAGAGCGTTAAGTATTTCGGGCAATTTTGAACCTTCTCCTGCGAAGCTCACGTCCACAACCGCACCGATAATTTGCTTAATACGACCAATATTTGCCATTTATATTCTAATTTTTATAAAATCTAAAGGAATTGTCTTTAAAAATCGGCGCAAATATAGTGACAAAGGATGACTTACCAAAGGAAATTTGGTTTTTTCGTGCGAATAAATGCCTTTTTCGATATAAAGTATGAATATTTGGTTTGAATTTTAAATGAGCCAAATCTTGTGTGGTATTCGCTTAATCATAAAAATTTAGTTTCGTGATTTATGTTTTTTATTTTGGGCAAAATATGGTGCGTTTCGCTCCATCAAGCCAAAGGCATGACTGAGGGGTATCTTTTTTTTGACAAAAAAAATGAACTATGCCTTTTTCAACTCAAACCAAGTCCAAACTGCCGTCACGATGTCAATCCCCGCAAAGAGAATAATACTTAGTTTAGCTTGACCTGTCAGTGCCAAAAGTATGAAGCCGATGCCCACAAACAGTCTTGACCACATAGTAGCCCGCACAACATCGTCGTTGCCACTTTTGCTCACTGTGTAATAAATAATTGAAAGGGATAAAACGACGATGCCTAAAACTTTTATCCATATTTCGGAAGTGGCATCAAACCCAAACATACTGAGCAACAGGTTGGGTACAAAAATAAGTTGAAGCCCTGTTAGCAATACATAAGCGGCTTGCACGACAAGGGACAAATGACGATTTACTTGCATGGTTTTTTTGTTTAAAAATTATAGAAAAATTGGTTTTTAGATTATAAATGTGAAGGTAAATTTAATTTCAGAAAGTTGTATTTTTTGTTTAAAACCAAACTATGTAACAGCAAAAAAATAAGGACAAATACTGAGGGGTCGTAAAATGAGCGGTTTGAACTCGATAAAGGTCGAACAAGTATCATTTTTATGTAGGATAATTAAAATAAAAGTAGAAAAACCTGTATGTTTAAAAGTTTTAAAAGCGTTCTAATTGATAATTTAAATCTGTAATTGATTTTACTCAGAGGTGCAGAGCACCGAAATATTTGTAGAAAAATCATTAAAAAATAGCTTAAAGGTGCAGCGCACCGCAATCTGAAACAAACGATATTTCGGTGCTCTGCACCTTACGAAATGTTATTTGGCACTTTCTACAAATATTAAGGTGCTCTGCACCTCTGCGTAACATCAGTCAGTAACTATTTTTCTGTATTTATGTAAAATCAAAATCCTCTACGATGAAAAAAGAATTTTCACGCCGTCATTTTATGTCCTTTGCGCCTTTGGCAGCCATCGGTTTTCTCTCTGAAAGCACGTCAATTTTACCAAAATTTTCCAATAATTTTTGGTCGCCAAAACCCAATTCAAAGTTTGGCGGTGTACAAATGGGGGCTATCACTTATTCGTTCAGAAGCATGCCACACGACATTGATCAGCTCTTAAAATTCTGCATAGATTGCAACGTTAGTGCCTTAGAAATGATGGGTGACCCTGCCGAAGGTTTTGCAGGAAAACCCAAAAGCCCGTTCAAAATGAGCCCACCTCCAAAAGGAGGATTCACGGACGAACAAAAAGCGGAAAGAGCCGCTTATGCCAAACAGGTTGCGGAATGGCGGGCAACGGTTTCAATGGATAAATTCGTAGAAATTCGCAAAAAATTTAAAGCTGAGGGTGTGTCCATTTACGCCTTCAAACCCAATGCTTTTGGTGCAAACAATTCGGATATTGAGGTCGAATATGGCATGAAAGCCGCCAAAGCATTGGGTGCAACTTCTGTAACCGTAGAACTCCCGACGGATGGCGCACAAACCTTGCGATTGGGTGCTTTAGGTGCAAAACATAAGGTTTACGTAGGTTATCATGCACATTTGCAAGCAACCGACACACTTTGGGACGTAGCACTAAGCCAATCACCTTACAATTCGATGAATCTTGATTGCGGTCACTACATAGCCGCTGGTGGCACAAACACCAAGGAAACCCTCTTGGCTTTGATTGCTGCCAAGCATGACCGCATCACGAGCATGCACATGAAAGACCGCACTACGGCAGCCAATGGCGCAGGCAATTTGGCATGGGGCAAAGGCGATACACCCATTAAAGAAATTCTAACTTTGATGAAAACCAAGAAGTATAAATTCCCCGCCACGGTTGAGTTGGAATACGACATTCCCGAAGGCTCGGATGCGGTGAAAGAGGTGGCAAAATGTATTGAATTTGCTAAGAAGATTTTGGTTTGATTCGGTTTTCATAAAAATACTGAGGGGTCTCTTTTCGTTAGAGGTCTCTCTTTTTTTATCTAAATTTTTGCTTCAATTTCTCTCTTTTTATAAACCAAATTCAAATCATAAGTAGTAGCATATTTTTCTATTAACCCCATGACAATCAAGCACTTATAATATTCTGATTCAGCCACTTCGGTTGATTTTGAAGCGAGTAGATTACCTCTTTCCATCATCAAATCGAGCAATGGTTTAAGGTCGTCAACGCTTAATTTTTTGTATTCTAATAGTGTATTGAGTTCTTCTATTGAAAAATTTTCTAACAAATTAAACTGTACTTTGAGCGTCTGCACGGAGAGTTCTAAGGCTTCTCTGACACACCCTTTTTTAGCCAAACCCAACATGACGGCTAACACTTTTGATACGTCTTTTAGTTGTTTTAGGAGGTAGTCTTGTTGCATG
>JAYTMW010000773.1:0-9853 GCA_043728105.1 Saprospiraceae bacterium
TAGAAACTAACGCAACGAGAATATGAAATTTACTTTTACTAAGAGCATCTTCGCTCCTCTTATTTTTGTGCTATTTGCACATCTTGGCTTTTCTCAATCCGTGGTGAAAGGTAAAATTATTGACGGTACATCAGGCGAAGTGTTGGTGGGTGCTACCGTGGTTTTGAAAGGAACGACGACGGGCGCACAGACGGATTATGACGGTCTGTTTGAGTTTAAAACAACTCAAATCCCTCCTTTTACCTTGTCGGTTAGTTTCATTGGTTTTGAAACAAAGGATATTCAAGTTACGGACTTGAAGGGGCTCCTCAGTATTAAGCTCGGTGAGGAGACAAAATTGATTGATGTGGTCGAAATCAAGGGACAACGGATTAGTGATAAGCAAAAAGCTGGGCCTTTGACAGTAGAAAGTATGGATAAGTTGGCGATTAAGCAAACTACGGGTGTTACTTTCTATGAAGGATTGAGCAATTTGAAAGGCGTAGATATGACGACTGCAAGTATGGGTTTTAGCGTTATCAATACACGTGGTTTTAACTCAACAAGTCCAGTTAGGTCGCTCCAAATTATTGATGGTGTTGACAATCAGGCTCCGGGATTAAATTTTTCATTAGGCAATTTCTTAGGTTCATCAGAGCTTGACGTTTTGAAAGTAGATTTAGTAGTCGGTGCAAGTTCTGCTTATTATGGCCCTAATGCCTTCAATGGCGTTTTATCAATGGAAACCAAAAATCCGTTTTTTCAAAAAGGTTTATCAGCCCAAGTCAAAACAGGTGAACGCAATTTAACCGAAGTAGCTGTTCGCTACGCCGATGCTATAAAGAACAAAGCGGGAAACGATTGGATGGCATATAAATTAAATGCTTTTTACTTTAAAGCATACGATTGGGTGGCAGATAATTATGAGCCTGTTGTTAATACTACATCAGGAAAAGCAAATCCTGGCGGTTATGATGCAATCAATATATATGGTGATGAGTATCAAGGAGCATTTGACCGTACAAATACAAGCCTTGTTGGTGATTTTGCGGGTGCTGGTATTTATCATCGCAAAGGATATAAAGAAATAGATTTGGTGGATTACAACACTAAAAATATTAAAGCTAATGCTGCGGTACATTTTCGTATAAATCCGTCAATGGCAGAACAATCACCTGAAATTATCATCTCATCAAGTTTTGGTAGTGGGACGACAGTATATCAAGGAGATAATCGTTTTCAATTAAAAGATATTTTGTTTTTTCAGAATCGAGTAGAATTTCGTCAAAGAGATAAGTTTTTTATTCGGGCTTATGCAACTAACGAAGATGCTGGTAACTCTTATGATCCTTATTTTACAGCCCTTTTACTTCAAGAAAAATCCAAAACAAATGTCAATTATGCTGCGGATTATGATTTTTACTGGCTTAATAGTTCAAGGCCGGCTATGAATGCTGCGGGATATCCAAAAGCCACAAATTTTTATGATCCCGTAACGATGCAATTTTTGTTGAAATTTGATACTACCGCCGCCAGAAACTGGATTAATAGTAATACAGATTTATTGACCCAATTGCACCAGAAAGCGAGTAATTTTGCGGTGACAGATAGAACATCAAGCCCTTACTTTGAGCCTGGCACAAGTGCTTTCAACACAGAATTTGCACGAATAAGCTCAACGAAATCAAGCAAACGAGATTTACAAACAGGCGGTACTCGGTTTTATGATAAATCAGCTTTATATCATCTGCACGGAGAACGTAAATTCCAGCCTAAATTCGTGGATGAACTGACTGTTGGTGCTAATGTTCGACAATATCGCCCTCAAACACAGGGAACGATTTTTTATGATACGGCAGGAACAGTTATAACAAATACTGAATTTGGTATTTACTCGGGTATTGAGAAAAAATTTGGTAAAAATACTGAGGGGGGGACTAAACCATTCAAATTTAATCTAACGCTTCGCATGGATAAAAATCAGAATTTCGATTATCTATTTTCTCCTGCGGCTTCGTTTGTTTGGCAACCCAATAATAAAGATTTTTTTCGCATTTCATTCTCGTCCGCAATTCGTAACCCAACTTTGAGTGACCAATATCTGAACTTAAACGTAGGGCGAGCTATTTTAGCGGGTAACATAAATGGAGCGAAGAACTTAGCAACAGTCGAATCATTAGTAGATTTTTTCGGGCAAGTCACTCGAGACACCAAACGAGTTGTTAGGTTTGACATTGACAAAATTCGCCCCGAACAGGTTAAATCATTTGAAATTGGATACCGAACAACTTTGGGAGAAAGGACTTTTGTGGATGCAAGCTATTATTTCAGTAGCTATAAAGACTTTATTGGTTATCAAATCGGTGTTGATGTATATTTCGACCAAAACGTTCTACCACAAGGTATTCAGGCTTATCGCTATTCGGCGAACTCAAAAAACGTGGTAACAACACAAGGGTTTTCAATTGGTGTGAGTCATTATTTTGCTAAATATTATCAGTTTTCAGGGAATTACTCTTGGAATAAGTTAAATACTAAAATTGATGACCCAATTATCCCTGCATTTAATACGCCTGAACATAAATTCAATTTAGGCGTTTCGGGTCGAGACGTAGAAATTGGTAATCTTAAAAATTTTGGATTTAATATCAACTATAAATGGATTCAAGGCTTTGATTATGAAGGCTCGCCACAATTCACTGGTAATATTCCAACCTATGATTTGTTAGATGCACAAATAAATTATAAGTTTAAAAAAATAAATACGACACTAAAACTTGGTGCGTCAAATGCTCTAAATAATCGAGTTTATCAAGTATATGGAGGCCCAAGAGTTGGGCGAATGGCGTATGTTTCGTTGTTATACGAGTTTACGAAGAAGTAAGAATGTTAAAATAATTTAGTCATACCAATATATATGCGCCCAAATAATTAATTAAATCGCTCATTCTTAATCTATTTTATAATTTCATAATTAAAATTTCATTTAAATGAAAAAATCATTACTACTCCTATTAGTTTGTTTATGCTTCAGTACAATGCTCGACGCACAGAGACGTTACTTAGATAACGTTTACTCTGCAGCTCAGGTTCGTCGTGCGGATTCAGTACGTTATGCCGTTAACAAATCATTATTGGCTTTTTATTTTGGCTTAACAACTCGTTCAACGCCTTGGGCACTACATGCCGACGTTTATCAACCACCTACAACTGATACGGCAACTAAAAGGCCCTTAGTCATCTACTTGCATACAGGCAGTTTTTTTCCTGCCTATGCACTTGACGCAGGTGGTAGTTTACGTGACTCTACAGCAGTTGAGATTTGTACCCGTTTTGCCAGAATGGGTTATGTTTCAGCTTCTATGGATTACCGTACGGGTTGGGCACCAACTTTGTCAGTGGAGGAACTCCGCCGATTCACGCTCATTAATGCTTCTTATCGTGGTATTCAAGATGTACGGTCTTGTATTCGCTTTTTCAAGCTCAATGCTGCAACTTACGGGATTGACACTAACAAAATTATGCTTTTTGGACAAGGCACAGGTGGATATTTATCACTTGGTGCTGCAACACTTAACAACATAAGTGAAATTGCTAATACAGAGTTTGGTCCAAATAAATTCTTTTACAACAATGCGCTTATGGTTAATGAAGCAATTAATGGTAACATTGATGGAACCAGCTTTGGTATCGTTCCTGCAAACTTGCCAGATACGTCATTCATGAAAAGAGGTGATACTTTGTGTTTGCCAAGCAATTTAGGGCCTACCTCTAATTTCCAAATGCAGGTTAATTTAGGTGGTGCTTTGGGTGATTTGACATGGATTGATGCTACATCAGTACCTTCTATATCTTTTCAAGCACCTTATGATCCATTCGCTCCCTACGCTGATGGTGTATTACGTGTCAACTCAGCAACTGGTCCTCAGCCCGTTATTCGTGTTCAAGGAGCGGATTCAATTGCACGTCGTTACACACGGGTAGGTATAAACAATGTATTCAAAGGTATAACAGCCGCTAACGATCCATACAAAGCTATTTTTGCAGGCCGTGCAGTAGATGGTGCAAATGTTATAGGCTTGTATCCTGTTTTGGGCGATACGATTTCAGATGCCTCTCCATGGGATTTCTGGGGTCCAACCACGCCGAAAGCATCTGTAAGCATAACGTCTGCGCCACGCTCAACGCCTACACGGGCAAGACTATATATTGATACCATCATGCGTATAGTTGCACCACGTGCTTGTTTGGCGTTGAACTTACCGTGTAAAGGCTTCGTTTTAAGCACTGAAGAATTATTAAAAGAGTACGCAACTAAGTTAGTTGTATCGCCAAACCCAGCTCAATCAGCCATCACTTTTGAGAGCGAAGTCTATAACCCAATGCAATCAATTGAGTTATTTGATTTGAGTGGTCGTTCGATTAACTATGTTAAAAACATCAACAGTTCATTCTATCAACTCAACCGAGGCGATATACCAAACGGTATGTACATCGCCAAAGTCAAATTTGAGGGTGGTATTTTGAGCAAGAAGATTGTTTTAGAAGGTAAATAGTAGGATAAAAATCCTAAATAAAAAGAAGAGGTTGGGCAGTATTGCTCAACCTCTTTCTTTTTGTGCATTTTGTGTATTTTAATGTGTGTTCTATTCACAATGGTTTATAAAAATTATCTTGAAAACAGCGGTTTCGCCGCCAGAAAAAGGGGAATTGGGCGTGAGAGATATTTTTTTGCTTCTGAAAGTAGAGAGAATGATTCATAGTTTTTTTTAAATTAATTTATATATACAATTTATATAAATTTGAAAAAATATGCAATATTTTAATCCAATTTGTATTTACTAACAGTAATTTTGTAAATTACTAATTTTTGGTATTTAATTTTATAAAAAATTATTTTTATAGTATAATATTTAATATTTTAGTGCTTAAAGCAAATAATAAATATTTATTTAATCACTTTTAAATTCTAAAAATATGAAAAATTTAAAGCACAGTTTTAAGTTACTCACTTTAATGTTCTTGCTAACTAATAGTTTATTGAAATCCCAAAACTTAATTTTCAATGGAAGCCTTGAGAATACGAATAGTTCATTCAATTGTGCGTTAGATATTTTACCTAATTCAAATTTTATAAATGCTTCCAATAATGTTTCTGGTTGGACATCCTCTCCACCTTGTAATTCAGTACAAAATACTCCTAATGTACAAAAAAATAATTGCGGCTTTACTAATACTCCTTTCGGCAGTAATTTTCTTGTTATAACACAGAGTAAAACATTAGGAGGTGCATTGATTTCTGATGAAAAAGTAAGAAGTCGATTTTCATATTTATCGCAAGGGCAGTATCATTTTTCATTAAATGTTAATTTTGACCAAGGTAATCTTGATTTCTCCACTCCATGTACTTTGTTAATGTCTCTTTCTTCTGGTACTTGTTCTAATAATCGCCAAATCAATAGCATAAGCCTCGCTGCTGTTTCAGGATGGACGAGATTTGATTTCTGCTTTGATATTGCTTCAAACGAGAGCTTCAATGAAATCGAATATAGATTGATTAACCTACCACAAGGCTCGCTTGGTAGTCATGTTATGATTGATGAAGTATCTTTAGAAAAAATTTCAACTACAAACGTTAATGAATTTAGTACACAATTTGATGTACAGACTAATCCTTGGTGGGGGAATGACAAAACATTAAATATATCTCTTAATGCCATTAATAGTTCGGCTACTTTTGATTATGCTTGGAGACATAAAATATCTACCAACAATGGTTCTACTTGGAATTTGCAAGATACATGGTACTGGTCAGGTGAAAGTTTTTTTGTCTTTGGTGGAGTTAATCAATGGCATGAGATTACAAGAATTGCAACTGTTAAAGGATGCCCAAATATACAAGCATGCTCTGCTGTAACGACAGTTTATGCTGACTATTTAATAAACGCACAGGCATTTTCTAATACAAGTGCAACACCAGCACATCAAGCATTTAAAATGACCTATACTCGAAATGGTAGTAGTAAAAATATTGTAGCTACTCCTGAAATAACTTCTGGCAATACTGACGAATGGAGACAATCTTCAATTATTTGGGGAGAGTCTATATTAACAAATCCTGAATGGACTAATTTCAATAATGTACTACCATATAGTTCACCTATTCAAAACTCCTCGTACTACACACCTTTTTTTACTTTAAGTCATAGATTATCTAAAGCTCAAACACCAAGTAGCTTTTCAGATAAAATAACATATCAAGAATCGTATATTTCAAATTGTAATGGCTATTATGGTTTACAAAGTAATCAATCAAACTCATTAAATGTTTTAAAAAATAATGAATTATCTAAAACACAGAAACAGACGATTATAGAGAATATTAACGAGGGATTTGAGCTAAAGATTTCTCCAAACCCTGCGCAATCAGTTGTTAGCTTTGAGAGTGAAGTCTATAACCCAATGCAATCAATTGAGTTATTCGATTTGAGTGGTCGCAGCATCAACTACGTGAAGAACATCAACAGTTCATTCTATCAACTCAACCGAGGCTCAATACCGAATGGTATGTACATCGCCAAAGTCAAATTTGAGGGTGGTATTTTGAGCAAGAAGATTGTTTTTGATGGTAAATAAACGTTAGATAATATCTCGTTTTTCTATAAAAAAGAAGAGGTTGAGCGCATGTTGCTCAACCTCTTTCTTTTTGCTTACTCCCTCAATAGTGTTTTAAATACAAGTCCAGAGGACTTGCACATTTGTAGAAATATCGAAGCGAAAGATAATCCGAGTCCAGCGGACTCGCACATTTATTGTTGCCCAAGTTCAAGTCCGCTTGACCTGAAATCTAACAATACTTATTTTTGTTAAACTACAATTCTAATGAATGTGTTAGTCAAAAACACCCCAAAATACTGAGGGGCCTCTATCAAACAAAACAAAAAAAGCTGCCACATCGAGTGACAGCTTTTTTTAAGCGCAAGGCATTTCGTACATCGTACATCGTACATCCAACACCGTACATCTATCAAGGTTTCCCCCTCAACTTATTAAATATCTTCTTCATTTCTTTTTGAGCATTCTCGTCAAGCGAAGACAAATTATCCAAACGCTTTTTCAAGCTATTACTCATGTCGGTAAACTTGTCTCTATCGCTCACCGAGAACGTTGAAACTTGCGGCAATTTCTGTTGCAAATGATTGACTTGACTGCCATTTTTCCAAAAGCGGAAACACACATGCGGCCCCGTAGCCAAACCTGTTTGACCCACATAACCAATGGTCTCACCCTGCTTCACGTGCGTACCTGGCTTAACGCCTTTCGCAAAACGACTCATGTGCAAATATTGCGACTCATAAGGCGACATGTGCTTGATGCGGACGTAGTTACCATTGCCACCTTCATATCTTGATTCCGTTACAACACCATCCGCAACGGCCAAAATAGGTGTGCCATGTGGTGCAGCGTAATCCGTTCCAAAATGTGGACGATGATAACCCAAAATCGGATGCAAACGATTCATGCTATAATGAGACGTGATATTACTATATTTCACGGGCGATTTCAAAAAGCCATCTCGCATGGGCAAACCGTCTTTCTCATAGAATCCTTTTTCTTTCCCATTGTCAAAATAGTAAGCATAAAGTGGTTTTGATTCACCTTTTTCTTTAACAGCGACGGCCTTCAAACATTTAACGCCGACCGAGCGTCCTTCTACTATTTCTTCTTCCCAAATCAATTTATATTCGTCGCCATCCTCAAATTTGCGGAGATCAAATTTATATTTCAAAGCATCTTCAACCTTATCGGCAAGCGAATAACTCATGCCGCTTTCAACCATCGTTTCCCAAAGCGAACTTTTCACCTTGCCCGCCATCGTGAATTCTTTCACTTCTACGCTGCGTTTCACTTCCTTGACAGTGTGTTTTTTCAGATCGAATTGAATATAACGTTTGGCATCGGGTTCAAAAATGAAATAATCGTAGCCCAAACGCACATCTCTACTCAAGACCGTATAGAATTTTCCGTCTTGAATTTTTGAAAAATCGTAGTAATCTTTATCATTTGCCACCCGTGACAAACTATCAGCTTGCTTATAACTCAAGCCACGCTTCGTGAGCATTGACGTGAAAATATCATCGTTTTTTACTTTTTGTTCAATAACATTAAAGGTGTCAAGCGCAAAACCATATTTAACCGTTGGATTGACCACCGGTAAGGCCGTCAGCGTTAATTTCTTAGGCTTCGATTTGCGGATAAACGATGTTAGGTGAGTGGATTCTGTCAAAAACAAACCGCCTGCCGTTATTGCAAGGGTTTTAGTTGTTTGAATTAAGAATTTTTTAGTTAGATTTTTAGATAAAAATAAACTTGATTTACTAATTAATTTTTTAATTTGCTGCTGTGAGTCAAATTTTTTCATGCTGCTTTAGATTTATAGATATGTGTCCTTATATTTTTTTTCAATGTATGTTTCGTGATAACTTCCTGCCATAATGTATAAAACTTATACATGATTATTCCAATACCCTCATCATAAACATGGGCAAAAATAATCATAAAAGTCGCATTACCAACATCTTAAACGTATATAAAATGTTAAAGTGACATTTTTTAACAAGAATTTCTAATATTAATTGGGTAGAAAAAAATAGACGTATAGTCAGGAGTCATTTTCTCAATAGTTATGTTAATATTTTCTCATAATAATTTGATGACACAATTATAGAAACAAAACATTGAACCTGTACATCTACATTATGGTATTTTATTAAAAAAAATAATATCCATATATTTTTTTTAATTTTCTTCTTCAAATAAAAACTAAAAATCACCTTCGAAATTCACTTACTTTGCGTCAAAAATACTGAGGGGGTCTAATGCAAATCATAATTTATAAATATCAGTTTAAAGCATTTCAATCAAATAATAATGACGAAAAAAACTCTTTTTTTATGTTTACTTGTTATGCCGTTTTTGGCTTTTAATCAAGTTGTTACGCCTTACAATACCAATCTCAAAATGTCTAAAAAAGGCAAAATTGGAAAGGTGGAGATTGATGGTTTTAATGACCCCAATACGACCATTTTCTTCATCGTGCGCCATGCTGAAAAAGATACTTCGGGTGGCACGCAAGCAGACCTAAACACCATCGGTAGAGGTAGAGCGCAGGCCTTGGCAAAAATATTGCAAAAAGTGAAAATAGATGGTGTTTATTCAACCGACCGTCCCCGCACCCGCAACACCGCAACCCCCTTAGCCGCTGATAAAAAGCTCAGTGTCGAGATTTATGATGCTAAAACGCAAAAAGAACTTTTAGAGAAACTTGCCGTTCAAACAGGCAAACATTTTTTGGTCGTCGGGCATTCCAACACGGTTCCTCAAATCGTTAATATACTGAGGGGGTCAGATGAAGAAAAAGAATTTTCAGAATCAGACTATTCACGCCTTTATATCGTTTCAGTAAAAAAAATAGGCGATGCAAAAATGCAATTAATCAAGTTTTAGAAGGGCGTATTGCGTCGTGTGTATTGCGTATTGCGTCATGTGTAGTTTGACAAACGTAATACGCACAACACATTCAAAATCAAAAGTTTATGAAAAATATTGTTAATGCTCAAGATTTGTCGGGCATCCTTGAAAGAGTGGATAAACTCACATCAGAAAGCAAAGCCGAGTGGGGGCAAATGACCGTAAATCAAGCCATCGCTCACATGACCGATCAGTTCAGAATGATGTATGGCGAGATTGAAATCAAAGACAGAAGTAGTTTCGTGAGCCGCACGGTGACAAAATGGATGGTGCTAAAAGCAGAAAATATTACTAAAAATTTGCCAACCGTTTTTGAAATGGATCAAAACAAAGGAGGCACTCC
>JAYTMW010000774.1:0-1777 GCA_043728105.1 Saprospiraceae bacterium
TGAGGACGGGCGCATAGTGATATTGCTTCGCCAAACGCACAAGTTGCTTGCGCCCCTCGGCGTGAATATTGGTCGCATCCACCACCGTCAAAAGCCCTCTTTTCAATCGCAAACCGACCAAATGATGCAACAAATCGAAGGCATCGCCCGTGGCTTCTTGGTTCGCTTCATCGTCGGCAACTAAGGCTCGGCAGGTGTCGGAGGAGACAATTTGTGTTGGTAAAAAATGTTTTTTAGCAAAACTTGTCTTGCCGCTGCTGCTTACGCCCATGAGTACGACAAGGCTTAGGTTGGGGAATTTTAATTCCATAAGGTTGTGTGTTTTTATTATTTTTAAGGAAATTTTATTCTAAGGAACAAGTAATGAATAATAAATAGGTCATTTTTTTTCAACACATAGGCACATAGGACACATAGTTCTAAAAAAAATCTTTATAACTCGTTTAAAATCAAACAATTACATGTAAAGCTATGTGTCCTATGTGTTAAAAAAAAATCTTTACTTAGACAGTGTTCTTTACTCGTTACAAGTAAAAATATTGCGGTGCGCTGCACCGAAAAATCCATACAAGAAAACCATAAAAATCAATATGATTTAATTGAAATACTGAAATGTCTAAAAATTAAATTACAAGGTTATGAAACTTTCATTTTCCGACTTTCATTTTTCCTATATTCCTCCAACATCAACACCATATCAAACACTTCTTTGATGATGCCTTGCATATAAAATTGGTACGCATAAGTAGCAACATAAGCCATTAAAATTTTATTATTCGAAGGTGGTATCGGAAGCATCACGATTGATTTATGTCTTTTATTCACAAAACGCAATCCTTTTTCAGATGGCTCATTTTTAAAACCCAATTTGGTTAATACACCCAAAAATTCGTCATACGAGTAACCTCTTTTTTTTGAAATAATGTTTCTGTTTTGTAAAATTTTTCTAACAAATTCTTCCATATTTTTAATTGCACCGTGATAATACAGAATATTTACATTTAAAACTAAAATAGGGAATGCCATTACTTCATCCATCGAAAGCATTGGAAATTGAATTAAAGAATCAAGTTTTATATTTTGAAAATGAAATGTTTTATCATCTTCTGACACGTCAATATAACCCAATTGCTTCAAAACTTTAATAAATTCCCCAACTGTTATTTTAAGTTTTTGATTTAATGGAAATAAAGCCATAATTGATATTTTTTACTATGACAAAAAGAGATTTAATAATTTACAAACGAATAAACTCGTTGGTAAAATAACATAAAACATTGATTATCAACTATTTAAACCCGTCGGCGGATAAATCCGCCGCTACAATAGGCTAAAAACGGACATTTGACTTGGCGCACCCACCGCCTCATCCACTTCTCCAACAGGATGAAAAACGACTCCATATTTATGCTTTTCTGCCACCCCATTTGCCCAATTTTCAAACTCGGCACGAGTCCATTCAAAGCGGTGGTCGGTGTGGCGAAATGTGCCTTCGTGGAGGGTTTCGTACTTCACATTGTACTCGGCGTTGGGCGTGGTAACGACGATGGTTTTGAACTTTGGAAACTCAAAAACCACACGCTCCAAAGCTGCCAATCTATCTAAATCAAGGTGTTCGATGACTTCCACTAAGGCAGCCCCTTCAAAACCTTCAAAACGTTTGTCTCGATAGGTGACGGAGCCTTGCATCAAATCCACTCGGTCACGCATACGAGGTGCCAATTCGTCAAAATTGAGGTTGCGTTTGGCCTTTTGCAACTCTCTCATGGACACATCC
>JAYTMW010000775.1:0-2433 GCA_043728105.1 Saprospiraceae bacterium
TAACGAACCTTCTCTCTCCGCAAACTGTTACTAATACTTAGATATTTTTAGTGTATCCCAAATGAATTCTTTTAATTTCAAAAATAAAAAAAAGACATAGTCGTCTTACCAATTAAGATGAAGCACCTGACTATACATATCGAAGCAAGCCTTGCTGACTTGCAAAATCAGCAAATTCAAGAAACCGTGAGCCGTGAACGGGCGAGACTCTTACAGTTTATTCGCAAACGCATACCACGACCCGAAGATGCCGAAGACATTGCGCAAGACGTTTTCCACGAATTAACGGAAATGTACCGCCTAATGAAGCCCATCGAGCAAATGACTTCTTGGCTTTTCACGGTGGCTCGAAACAAAATAACGGATAGATTTCGCAAGAAAAAACCGGTCTTACTCGAAGATGTTTTTTCGTTTAAAGGAGGTGATTCTGACGGCGAAGGTTATCTGATTGACGAACTTTTGCCCGCTGCAAACGTATTACCTGCTGATGCAGAAATGATGCGTGAAACCATTATGGATGCGCTCATGGAAGCCCTCGATGAACTGCCCTTGGAGCAACGTGAAGTCTTCATTGAGCATGAGTTGGAGGATAAAAGTTTTAAAGAAATTGCCGAAAAAACGGGCGTGACGATTAATACGTTGCTTTCGAGAAAGCGATATGCTGTTCTTCATTTAAGGGGTCGCCTTAAAAATTTATATAATGATTTATTGAACGGATAATTGCGATAAGTAATTGATATTCAATAATTTAAAGTTACTATAATTTAGTTATATTTAGATTTTACAATACTCTATTAATGAATAATTTTTGGGTTTCAAAGGTCATAAAAACGGTTGTTTTCGTCGCCGCATTTCTACTCGTCATGGGCACGGTTGTGATGGCACTTTGGAATTGGTTGATGCCTTCTATCTTCAATTTGCCACTGCTTGATTTGGGTCAAGCCATTGGGCTACTCCTATTGGCACGGGTCTTATCGGGCGGTTTTCGATTAGGATTAATGGGCAGTAAGGAGGATTGGGCGCAAAAAAAAGAAATGTGGGAAAAATTTTCAAACATGCCTCCCGAAGAACGTCGAAAATGGAAAGAGGATTTGCGTGAGCGTTGTGAAAGCCGTCGCATGATGGGTTTTAAAAAAGCGGATGACGAAGGAAATAGTGAGATATAAATTAAAAAAGGCTATCCGAAAAGATAGCCTTTTTTAATGCCCCAAAACTCGAAAATACTGAGGGGTCTTTTTTTGTATTTTTTTACTCCAAAAAATTACGCTCCGAAATTTTCTTCTCTAAACCCATAGATTTTGCGCCTCGTTCTTTGGCTTTCGACCAATATTTTACCGCATTGTCTTTATCTCCTGCTTTAAAAAGATAGTCTCCATAATGCTCTAATACTGAGGGGTCTGATTCCATACTGATTTTTAGAGCTTCGTCTGCCATTGCCTTAGCACGATCGGCTGTTCCTCTTGAAGCAAGCGAATTAGCATATTTTATCATGGCAATTGAAGACTTCGTATTGAGTTTTAAAGCATCCTCAAATGCCTTATCCGCTTTGTCGTAACTCTTTGATTTTGAATGAGTTACGCCTAATTCTATCAACGCATCTAACTTGATTTGAGGCTTTTTAGACGACATCAAAATGGCTTGTTCGAGCGATGAAATGGCCTCCGATAATTTACCTTTTTTCTCATTGGCAACACCATTGAAAAAGAATGCAACGGATTGATTTGGGAATAAATCTGTTGCTTGCTCGCTCGTTTTGAGCATATCTTCGTAAAGCCCCAACTCGTCTTGCACATACATGGTTTGCTCCCAAACACTGTAAATAGCTTTGTTGATTTGAAGACATTTTTTATATTTTTCTAACGCCTCTGCGCTTTTTCCATTGTGATAAAGCATATCGCCCACGAGTGAATACGATTTGGCATCGTTGGGGTGCGTTACCTCAATTATTTGCGCCAATTCTAAACCCGATGCCGCCAATGCCTTGTCTTTACCTTCCGCAATTTTATTCACGTAAGGCAAAAAAGTTTTTATTTTATCGTCAATCTTAATATCAGGTTTTTTAAAAAGGTCTTTTAGAGAATTGAGATAGGCAATATCTCCACCACCGCCACTACTTGTGGGTTTGTTCTGAACCGACGTGGCTAATTGCGCTTTCGAGTCATTAGGGTCATTTTTGAGAATGCGTTTATAAAACTCTTGTGCCGTGTTTTTATCCCCCAATTTGTTGTAGTATTCCGCTGCAATGTGTTGATAATCAATGTTATATGGATATTTGTCAGCTAATTTTTTCAACTCCAAAGCCGCTTTTCTGTTGTCCCCCAAAGCCTCATAAACGGTTTGTTTTTTTATGGTAATTTCTTCGGAAACGCCTTTTTTCTTCTCCATTTCATCCAAAACCTTAATCGCTTTCAGTGGTTCTCCCATGCGCACAAG
>JAYTMW010000776.1:0-2833 GCA_043728105.1 Saprospiraceae bacterium
TCCAATGGGTTTTAACCCATTGCGGATAAAATATTGACACAATGGGTTAAAACCCATTGGATTTAAGCACTTCATATTTTAAATAACTTTAATAGCGAGGATTGCTGATAATAACACGGTCTAATTAAAAAAAAATTACAACACATAGGAGGCAAATAGATTGCATAATATTATATGTAAAACATTGATAATCAAAACTTTATGTAAATTTGCGTATCCTATGTGCCTATCTGTTGGAAAAAATGACCTTTTTATTATTTACTTATTACAATTCACTTCACCGCTAAATACCTGTGTAGCTGGCCCACATAACCACACATTTTCAAACGCCCCTACCGTACCGCTTGCATCGGGATTGTGAATTTTTTTATGAAAACGGACTTCTAAATCACCGCCTTTTGTCTTTATAGACACTTTCTCGAACTGTCCATTTTTAAAAAAATAAGAAATAGCCGCTGCTGTCACGCCCGTCCCACACGAGAAGGTTTCATCCTCCACGCCTCGCTCATAAGTGGCAACTTCAATACCACCTTCTTTTTTGATTTCAACAAAATTAACATTCACGCCTTCTTTGGCAAAACGGTTGGAATAACGAATGGCTCTACCATTATCATAGACGTTAATGTCTGTCAAGTCTTCGGTAAAAACGACGTAATGAGGTGAGCCTGTGTTCATTAAAAAATAATCGTCGCCAATTTCAATGTTTTTGACATCAATCATCTTCAACTCAACCCATCCGTTGTCATTTATTTTAGCATCATGCGCACCATCAATAGCTTTGAAAACACAATTTTTATCAAAGATTTTTAAAAATTGAGCAAAAGCAACAATACACCGCCCACCATTGCCACACATCGTTGACTCAGAACCATCGGCGTTGAAGTAAATCATTTCAAAATCATACCCCTCAGTATTTTCAGTATTTTCAGTATTTTGAAGCAAAATCAAACCGTCAGCACCAATACCGAAACGACGATCGCAGAGGTGATTGACTATTTTTGTGTCTTCACGAGTGAGATAATGTGTTTCCCGTTGGTCAATCATCACAAAATCGTTGCCTGTGCCTTGATATTTATAAAAAGGAATTGTCATAATTTATTTAATTAATATTATATAAAATTAATATATTTGCAAAAAGAAATAAATTTTCTTCATAACAAAAGGCTTTTTCTTTTCGTTAGAAAATGATACTATTGAGAATTGTCGTAAAATTAGATTAAATCCCTGAGCCTCACACCATCTATAATACTTAATTTCATTCAATGTTTAAGGTAATATTTTCGCAAAGCTGGCAATGAGAGTCAAGATGCCTTTGTGTTTTTTTAATGTTAATAATTGTTAAATTAACTTTACGTATTTGTTTTTTCTGTATTTTTGAGAAATATTATAAACCAAATATTTATCCAGCAATTCTCGCTATTAAAATTATTTTATACATAGAGGGGCGAAATCCAATGGGTTTTAACCCATTGCGGATAAAATATTAACACAATGGGTTAAAACCCATTGGATTTAAGCACTTCATATTTTAAATAACTTTAATAGCGAGAATTGCTGATATTTATCCTTGAAACTATCTATGAAAGTATCGGTTTTGATTTTTACCGTCATAATGAAATAAATTCATTTAAGTTTGTCTTTTTGCCCTAAAATCAATATTATCAATACTTTACGTATATTAAAAATTTGACAAAAGTGGACTAAAACCCTTGCTTTTTAAAGTTATCATGCTAAAATTATACACTGAATCAATGAAAAGAAACACGCTCCTAATTGCCATTGTAGCCTCAGTTGTTACGTCTATTGCAACCATTGCCATTTCTCGTGCCTTATTTCCGCCCCGTGAATATGTGCTTCGAGACACCAATAATGGAAAATATGCCAACTTTACGGACTATATGTTAAGTGGTAAATTACAACGCAACTATATATCGTCTGCTCCTACAAATTTCATTTCGGCGGCGGAAGCGATTACCCCCTCAGTAGTAAACATAAAAGCCATCACTTCTGGTGGAGCTGATAATTTTTGGAATGATGGTGTAATGGGTGCTTCAACAGGCTCTGGTGTTATCATTTCTTCTGACGGATATATTGTAACAAATAATCATGTGGTGGCAGAGGCGACTGATATTCAAGTTACGCTTGATGATAAACGAGAATTTAGTGCAAAAGTGATTGGTACTGACCCTTCCACCGACCTCGCTGTTGTGAAAATTGATGCGCAACACCTTCTGCCAGTTCGCATGGGTAACTCCGATAGCATACGAGTAGGCGAGTGGGTTTTAGCCGTTGGCAATCCTTTTAATTTAGAATCAACAGTCACAGCGGGCATCGTTTCAGCAAAGGGTCGGAGTATAAATATTCTTGAAGACAGTTATTCCATTGAGTCATTTATTCAGACCGATGCGGCGGTAAATCCAGGGAATTCGGGCGGCGCTTTGGTAAACACAAATGGTGAATTGGTGGGCATAAACACCGCAATTATCACCAAGTCAGGTCGTTATGAAGGCTATTCCTTTGCAATTCCAATCAATTTGACCATGAAAGTGGTTAGGGATTTGATAAATTATAAAATTGTACAACGTGGTTTTCTGGGTGTCGAAATCAATGATTTGACTCCTTCTTCAGCTCGTTCTGTAGGCTATAATTCAATGTATGGCGTGGTGGTTATCAAAGTAAGTGAGAACGGGGCGGCAAATGATGCGGGCATGAAACAAGGCGATGTTGTCATCAGCGTGGATGGTCAAAAAATAAAAAACAAGGCGGAATTATTGGAATTAATAGGTCGTCATAAACCGGGCGATGTGGTTCAACTGGGGATTAGCCGCAATGG
>JAYTMW010000777.1:0-7686 GCA_043728105.1 Saprospiraceae bacterium
AAGGCTGATTTGCTTTTAGATTATAATAAAATACAGGCGGCTACAATCGAACAAAAGAAAAATGCTATTCTTGTGAAATGGATAGAGGAAAAATCACTCAATACCTTCATCAACATTGACACGATTTATCAGGCTTGTCCAAATCTGAACAAATGGGGCAAAAAGGTGAAACCTTAGCGAATATTCTAAAAATAGAAAAAGCGTAAAACGTTCATAATGAACATTTTACGTTTTTTTTGTGGAAAATACTGAGGGGGTACTAATTCTACTTTGGCACTCTAAAAAGGAGAAAGGACTAAACGGATTGATTGATTTTTTTCAAGAAAAATTGAAAATTTTTCTTGAAAAAAATCAATCAATCCGAAAAAAAACTTCCCTCAAGCACGCCTTTTTGCGAAGCAAAAAAAGTGAGTGAATATCTCATAAGTGTAGAGTGCCAAAGTAGAACTAAGTAGAACTAAGTAGCAAAATAATAATAAACGAAGTTGTAAGTAAAAGGCAAAAGTGGTTTAGGCGAACGGAATTGTAGAGATAATAGATTTTTTTAAATCTATTATCTCTACAATTCCGTTTACTTAAGCCACTTTTGCTATGAAAGATATAGTAAACTTGTTATAATAAATTCCGTTTCTATAAATTGTTAAATTGTTAAATTGTTAAAACACAATAGTTTAACAATACCACGATTAATTTAAAAACCAACCTCATTAAATTTAGAAGAATTGGCAGGGTCAAGTCTCGACATAATTTGTATAAACCGAGTCTTTTGCTCGGTAGAAGCATTCTTAAAAATATTGATTAACTCATCCGTTTTAGTTGCTGCAAATGTTCTAACTGCCCGTGTGTTTGGATATGTTTGTTGGGCTTCCTCAATGTGTTCAAGGCATTGCATAATAGCATTCTTAGAGAGATTCATATCTTTGTGCGCATTATCGAGACCCAAACGATGGTATTCATAAAGCCCTAAACGGAAGTTTTTTAAACGAGGACTCAACACATTTTCTACAAACCAATATCTGTTTTGATTACCCAACTCACTACCTTGCCATTCCTTTTTAATGCCCGAAGGAACTGTCGTGAAAATATCTTGCGCCCGTTGCCAATAAGGTTCGCCGCCAGAAGGAGAAAATGAATCATAGTCATAACCCAAGATGACATACATATAATAAGCAATGGTAGCTGATAAGTTATCACTGAAAGTATTTTGAGCAAATTGTAATGGTTGAAATTGCTCATAGCCAAAAACTACTTCTTGATCCAAATGAATAAGAATGGGTGTCTGTTGGTCTGTGCCGTATATTGGTCGAGAAGCTGAAATAGATAGCTGCCCCATGAACAAATTTGTTCCTCTTTCTTCCTTAATCGTTAACTGAATTGAGCCTTCAAGTCTTTCATTCAACTCAAAAATATCGTCTGTCCATTTAGTGTTATTGACTAATTCCTTTAAGGCCGTCTCAAGACTTTGGAACAACTTGGGGTCTGCCAATTGCACCCGTGGGTTGATAACTTTTACTTGAAAATTGAATTCTTGCGCACTGAGCGTAAAAGTTGACACACACGCTAAAACAAAAATCTGAAAGTATTTTTTTAACATCATTATAATTTTTATTTTATAATTAATTTAAAATCAATGATTTAGAGCTTTTTTGTAGCGGCGAATTTATTCGCCGAACCTACACTCGGTGAATAAATTCGCCGGTACAAATCGTTAATATAATTTCACTAACTCATTCACAATATCACGAGCCACATCATCCTTTTGTTTCAAATCAAATGATTTAACATTGTTTTCGTCAAAAATAATCGTTATTTTATTGGTATCGTGACTGAATCCTGCCCCTGCATCCCGTAAAGAATTAAGGACGATGAAATCAAAATTCTTTCTTTTTAATTTAGAAATAGCATTGCTCATTTCATCATTGGTCTCTAAGGCAAAGCCCACTATTTTTTGATTCTTCTTTTTCTTTGCCCCTAAGGCAGCCGCTATGTCGGTTGTTTTTTCCAGTTCAATGGTCAAATCACCTTCTTTTTTCTTTATCTTTATATCAGAAACTTGCTTCGGACGATAATCTGCAACGGCTGCTGCCAACACGGCTGCATCACAATTTTCAAAATGGGTGATAGCTGCTTCATACATTTGTTGCGCCGACTCCACTCGGATCGTAAATACTGAGGGGTGGTCGGTTTTCAATTTTGATGGGCCTAAAATCAGCGTCACCTCAGCACCTCTTTCCGCCAATTCCTCAGCAATAGCAATGCCCATTTTTCCACTCGACCTATTGCCTATGAAACGCACGGGGTCGAGTGCTTCGTATGTGGGACCCGCCGTGATTACTACTTTTTTTCCTTGAAAATCTTGTTTTTTATCAAAAAACTGTGTCAAAAAGGTCATTATATCTTCGGGCTCAGCCATCCGCCCATCACCTACAAGACCACTCGCCAACTCACCATGCCCAACGGGGATGAGATGACAACCGTACCCCCTCAGTAAATCGAGGTTGCGAAGGGTTGCGGGGTGATGCCACATATCCAAATCCATTGCAGGAGCTATGAAGATAGGGCAACGTGCTGAAAGGTAAGTTGCCGTCACAATGTTGTCGCTCATGCCGTTGGCCAATTTTGCTAAAGTCGTGGCGGTAGTGGGTGCAATGAGCATAGCATCCGCCCACAAGCCCAATTCAACATGGCTATTCCAACTTTCTTCTGATATGATTTCTGAAAAAACAGGACGCTTCGAGAGTGTAGAAAGCGTCAAAGGTGTGATAAAATGCTTGGCAGCGTCGGTCATCAAAATCTGAACCTCAGCACCCGCTTTAACAAGGAGGCGTGTCAAGAAAGCCGCTTTATAAGCGGCAATGCTGCCCGTGACAGCAAGGATTATTTTTTTACCTTTCATAGTCGAAAAGATTACGAAATTACAAGATTACGAATTACAAAATTGCGAGATAACAACATTTAAAACCTGTAATCTCCAAATCTTGTAATTCGTAATTTCGTAATCTCGTAATGCTTACTTCTTATAATTTTTCTTTTCATCCGTAGGGTAACGGTAATGAATTTCACCCTTTTGGAATTCATCTATTGCAATCACCGCAGGATTAGGCAAACGCTCATAAAACTTAGAGATTTCGATTTGCTCTTTGTTCTCTTGAATCTCCTCGATGGCATCTGTTGTAGATGAAAACTCTTGCAATTTCGTGTTCAACTCGTGTTTTAAGTCAACCGATAATTGCTTTGCCCGTTTGGTCATGATACTCAACGTCTCATAGATGTTGTCTGTATCTTTTACTAACCCAAGAATGTCACGTGCTGTTACATTCGGGTCAAGACTTTGCACTTTGGATTTGATATCTGACATTATTTAACTCTTGAATTTTTTTGTTAGTATTTTTTAAATAAATTTCTGCCTCTTTCTTGAAACGAGTTTTCGGAAATTTCTCGTTGAAGTCGTTGTATTTCTCAATAACTATTTTGTAACGTTCTAATTGCTTTTCGTAAATCGAGTTTTCAGCCAAATTGTAACCCGCTTTTAAAATCGTGAAACGAATTTGTTCAGCGGCGTTTGTTTCTGGGAAATCCTTCAAAAGATTCTCATAAACTTGAATGGCGGCTTGAAAATGACCAATATTGTAATACAAATCACCCTCTTCAAACGCTTTCCGTTCCAATTTCTTGCGCAGTTCATCAATTAATTTGTTACAATCCTTCACTCTGGCACTCTCTGGAAAGTTGTTTATAAAACTCTGAAAACCATCTACACCCTTCGCCGTACTTTCTTGATCGAGTTGATAGGAAGGCGATTGTTTATATTCAGCATAAGCCGCTAAATATTCGGCTTCTTCACGCATCGGTGAGTTGGAAAACGTGAGGGCAAAGTTTTTGAAATAAAAATTAGCCTGCGTATAGGTATGCAAATAGAAATGTGTCTGTGCATACTTAAAAGATATATCCTCTAACTCTGGACGACCTTTGATGCTTGGCATAATCAACTCAAACAAGGTTTGCGCTTTCGCATAATCGCCTTTGCTATAATATTCTAAACTTTTTTTCAACAACACGTTGACATCACCACTGGTGCGTACTTTCTCAAATTCGTTTGTGCAAGATGCTACTACAAGCAACATCAAGCTCAAAATCATAGATTTCACAAAGGTATTCTTCATTTTTTTCATCATTGGGCGGCAAAAATAAGATTTTAATTTGGAATTGACTATTCTTTTTTAAAGTTTTGAGTTTTAACCCAAAATACTGAGGGGGTAACGTTAATAATCTGATGAATGATGCTTTATGTTATCTTTTAATTTTAAGATAACACTCAACTAAATCTGTTTTTAGATTAAAAAAAAGTATCGAATCCATTACAGAGTTCGATACCTTTTTTATAACTAATTGTAAATCAATAACTTATGAATTATTGAACAATCAATTTCTCGGTTAAAAACTTACCACTTGCATCACGCAATACAGCGAAATAAACGCCCGTAGTAAGGTTTTCACGCTTGATTTCTACAAAATCAGTTGTGATGTTGTTGATATTACGAACAACACGACCTGTAATATCTGAAATTGACAATGAATAACTCTTACCAGCAGCATTATCAAAAGTGATGTAAGTCACGTCTTTGAATGGGTTTGGTGCAGTTCTTACTGACATTTCATTGCGTAGATCTTGAGATGCAGCAGTACAGACAGCTAAATTTGCAAGAGGAAGTACGAAATCTTGACAATCACCCGTAGCTGTTGAGTCTTTACCAGAATGATCCCATGTATTTGACGGCTTTGTGGGACCATCATTAAATACAAATTTAATTTGAGTAATAGCTGGCGTTGTAAAAGTGCTATAATATGTCTCTACTTTCGGCAATCTTACTTGAAATTTCGATGCCCTACCAGTACCCGAAATTCGATTAGCTCTTACTGCCTTTGCGTTATCCCAATCTACACCACCTGTAGTCCATGTATTTGGACCAGAGTGAAAACCAATTTGTGTTCTCTTGCCCAAAGTATCCATTGCCGCAAGTTGACCATCAGCTTTTTTACAGTTTTTACTGAGGTCAAAAGTAATAACCGTTGTATCTCCTTTTTTACAAGCTGTAATAGCTGGAGGAAGCTGTGCGAAAATGGTTGTGCTAAACAAAGCAAACACACATAAAATGTAAAGTTTTTTCATTACGATAAATTTTTTATTAGTTAAAAAAAAAAGATTTAAGTTAAAGAAGAGGTAAATATAAGCGAATGTGTGATTATGACAATAACTTAAATGGCAATTTTAACACATTTTTGCCAAAAATTTAACATTTAAGGCGTTTTACTACTTTTAATCAAAATAAACAACGCTTTTTTTGTAAAAAATCAAATTTTAGTTAGGTCAAATTTTACTTCATTTTATTCAAACCGCTCAGAAAAGGGACGAAACGAAACTTATCAAGTGCCTTACTCTCATACTCTTTATCACTAATACGTTTTATATGATACATGAGTTGCCCGTCATTTTCTCCTACTGGAATCACCAAAACACCATTAACCGATAATTGTTCTTTGAGCGCATCTGGAATTACGGGTGCGCCCGCCGTAACAATAATTTTATCGTAAGGCGCATAATCTGGAAGCCCTAACGAACCGTCACCGAAGAAGCAACGCAGGGTATTGAATCTTAATTTTTTGAGTAATTCTTTTGTTTTTTTATATAATTCTTCTTGACGCTCAACTGTATAAACTCTCGCTCCAAGGATGGATAAAATAGCCGCTTGATAACCCGAGCCTGTGCCAATTTCCAATACTTTATCCCCTTTTTTTATGTCCAAAAGGCTTGTCATATACGCCACCGTGTAGGGCTGCGAAATGGTTTGGTCATTACCAATTGGGAAGGCTTTGTCGGCATAAGCATGTTCCTCAAAGGCTTTTTCTAAGAAGAAATGCCTTGGTAAAATACTCATGGCTTCAAGCACCTGTTCATCTTTTATGCCTTTAGCTTTTATTTCTTCAATCAATTGTCGCCGCAGTCCTTTATGTCGGTAAGAGTCTGTCATATTTAGCTAATTGCCTTGTAATCAATATTTTATAAAATAGTTAAAACTTACATTCGACGCAAATATAATATTCTTTTTTCAATTTTTGAAAGCCAAATTTAACACTTGCTTTTTTGACACCCCCTCAGTATTTTTGTATAAAAGTCACTTTATTGAGAATAATAGAACTAAGTAACGATTTATCTAAGGTGGATTTGACAAAGTTATTGTTTACTCGTTATTAATTATACTTTGGCACTTTACACACACTGTTCTGTGCTGCGCATAAAAGGCGTACTAAAAGGACTATATGGGTTGATTTAATTTTTGAAGTTGAAAATTGAAAATCTTTCAACTTCAAAAATTAAATCAACCCGAAAGAAAAATTTTCAAAGCACGTCTTTTGTGCGTAGCACAGAACAGTGTGTGTAAAGTGACAAAGTAGAATTAATAGATGATAAAGACTCTACAATCAAATATTTTGTATTTCAAAAACAAACAATATGAAAACATTCCTGTTAACTGCCATCAAAAAAGCGACTCTTTTAGCCCGTCTGCAAGTTGAAAACCCTCAACATGATTTAGATTTTTTTCTTGAAAAAAATCACAATTTCGATAGACGAAAATTCCTTAAAAATGCGACAGTTTTAGGTGCTTCCATCCTTGCTTATCCTATTTTTAATCAAAATACTGAGGGGGTATCTCTTCTTAAAAACTTACCCCGAATCGCTATTGTAGGTGGCGGTATTTCAGGGCTTTCTGCGGGTTATTATTTACAAAAAAAAGGTATAAAAGCCACCATTTATGAAGCCGACAAACGAGTAGGAGGACGTATAAAATCCAATCAAATTTTTGGGGACAAATCGCTTACAACGGAAATTGGCGCAGAATTTATTGACACCCAACACGAAGATATAATTCAGTTGGCAAAAGACTTAGAACTGTGGAACAATAAGATAGATGTGACCGAAGACACCCTTGGCGTTAAAGAAACTTTCTTTATGCGTGGGCAACATTATTCGATGGATGATTTGGTTAAAGAACTATCGCAAGTGACTAAAAAACTAAAAGAAGATAGCGATTCCACAGGTGATATATATGAAACAGCGTATGCAAAAATACTTGATAATCAATCTTTTAGCGAATATTTAGATAGATTGCCACTTTCTCTTTGGGTAAAAGATTTGCTAACGGCAGCCTTCCTTGGCGAGCAAGGGCTCGACCCTGAACAGATGTCGTCCTTGAATTTGATTGACACTTTAGATATTAAAAATAGTACCGTGGAACTTTTTGGCGCAAGCGATGAACGCTATAAAATCAAGGGCGGAAATCAACAAATTCCTGAAGGTTTGGCTGCAAAATTGAGTGAACAAATTCTGAAAGAACACCGTCTTTTAGCCATAAAAGAAAAAGCAGATAACACCCTTCAATTAACTTTTGAGAGCAACGGAAAAACGATTGAAGCAACCTATGATGTCGTCATTTTAGCAATACCACTTACAATACTGAGGGGTCTCGATTGGTATATGGATTTACCACCTTTAACTTCAAAAATCATCAAAGAGTTGTCGTATGGAGCGAATACTAAATGCGTCATGGAATTCGAGGGACGAACATGGCGCACAGCCAATTATCAAGGCTATTTTTTCAACGAATTTATTCACAATGGTTGGGATAG
>JAYTMW010000778.1:0-6994 GCA_043728105.1 Saprospiraceae bacterium
TTAAAGAACTTTTTTTCTATAAAATCTGAACCCAAACGGGTTAAATCTTTAAAATTTGCATTGTTAATCCAATAGCCTTTTGATGTTTCATATTGCTTATATTTCAAACTATCTTTTGGTATAAAATCTGTTAGTTTTGATAGTATTTTGCTTGAAAAATCATTGATTTCAAGCGTATTTGCGTACAAAACAGCTATAATGTCCTCGTCTGAAAGCGACATCCGATGCGCTTGAAACAAGATTTCGGACGGTCGTTTCACCGTGCTTTTTAGGTGTTTTTGAAACGCAACGGGTACTTTTGTTTTCTTAAAATCGAGGCTATCTATTTGTCTTGTTTTAGCCCCAATAACATCAAAATAAGAAATCGAAAAATCGAGACTATCATTGACATAAAGATGCCGATTGTGGTTGTCAAAAAGCCTATCCGCATAGATTTGTTTCTTGCTCGCACATCCTATTGTTATAAAAATGAGTATCCAAAAAAACGTTTTCCAAATTGTCATAAATGGCTTGTTTTGTTCTATAACGTAAAACTACGTTATAGATTTTATTTGTGCAACTTTTATTTAAGTTTTTTAACTAAAAAATACGTTATACTTTATTTTGTAAAGAAATAGTACAAAATTTGTACAAAAACGGACATTATATAGGATGAGATTATTGGGGAAAGTGGTGGGTACTTATTTTTTTTCTTTTTTGAAACCAATAAGTGTACGAGGCTCGTTTTTTTGTTCTGACAATTCTTGAATGGCTTGAAAAACGTACTCTAATTGCGTGTCATATTTACCTTCTAATTGCACAATTTTTTCGGCTAACTCTTTGTAACTGCCCGTGAGTTGACGCAATTTTACAAAAGTCCGCACCACAAATAAACTGGCTTTCACGGCTGTTTCACTATTCAAAATACTGGCTAACATGACAGCACCATGTTCCGTGAAGGCAAAGGGTGGGTAACGGGTACCTCCTCTTCCAACGTTTGAGATCACAATTTGTGATCTCAAACGTTGAAACTCCTCTGATGTGAGTTCAAACATAAAATCTTCTGGGAATCTCTCAATATTGCGTCGGACAGCTTGCTTTAAAACTCTGGTTTCAACGCCATACATCTCCGCCAAATCAAAGTCAAACATGATCTTTTGGTTGCGAATGGTATAAATGTGAGAGGCAATAATTTCTTCGTTTGGAATAAGTTGGCTCATAATTGCTTGTTTTTTTGTTTAAAACTGATGTAAAGTAGGCATATTAAGTGATATTTCTAATTTTTAAGTCAAAAATATTGTCCACAATAAAATTTTTGAGGTCACAAATTGTGACCTCAAGTTTAAAGTTGTTTTGATAAATTTAAATTTGGCAAAACGATTTATGCTGCCAAATTTCTACTTATTACTTTAAGAATTAGATTTTTAGGACGCAAATTGCGTCCTCAAGATTCAAACTTGAGGTACCAATTTGGCACCTCAAAAAAATAGCATAAAATAAGCGGCACGTACCCCTCAGTATTGACCGTTTTTTTTGTGCTAACTTTTGATTGTCAACCCATTAATTCTACTTCGGTGCTTTTTCTAACCCTACACACAGAATTCTTGAAAAACTTTAACATTACTTTAATTGGGTGAAAAACAGGTCGGTTATAAAAAACTTGTGTAATTTGTAGCGTCATCACTCTTTCACATTTATCCGCATTTAGCATTGAAAATTTTACGAAAAATACAATTGTTTTTGAGAAGCCAACCACGCTATATTGCTTGGTTTTTGAAGGTTTTAGTGGCTTTTTTATTTGGATTATTGCTTTGGTACGAGATTTTTCAAAGAGAAAATTTCCAAGAACTCAAAGCCGTTTTCTTGAAGGAAATGAGGGGCGAGAACGTTATTTGGCTCTATTTGACCTTGATTTTGATGCCCATCAATTGGGCTACCGAAACCCTCAAATGGCTGCCTTTGATAAAACTAACCGAACCAATATCCTTCAAAACAGGTTATAAAGCTGTACTCGCAGGAGTCACTTTTTCGCTTTTTATGCCCAATCGAGTAGGTGAATTTGGTGGAAGAATTTTATTTTTGCGTAGAAGAAATGCTTTAAAAGGCATGTTTACAACCTTTGTTGGTAGTTGGGCGCAGCAAACTGTGTTAATAACCTTCGGATTCTTCGGATTTGCATACTTTTTGATTGACTTATGGAAGGTGGAGTTTTATGTCTTGCAAGCCGTTATTTTTATTGGTTTACTGACAGTTAGTCTTTTGTTCTTTCTTTTTTTGAATTTGGAAATGGTGGTGCCGATTTTTAAGAAAATCCGTTTCCTCTATCGTTTTCCACGTCTAATAAAAGGTGTCAACGTCATTAGAACATACAAACGGCGTGACTTGGCAAAGACGCTAATGTGGGCGTTCATACGTTATGCTATTTATAGTTTGCAATACTACATGATGCTGCGTTTTTTTGGCATAGACGTTCCAATACTGAGGGGTCTCTCTTGCATCGCAACCATTTATTTGTTGCAAACAAGTATTCCTCTGCCGCCCATGATAAGTCTTTTGGCGAGGGGCGAAGTGGCGATAAAGATTTGGGGATTGTTTCACGCCAACGAAATAAGCATATTGGCCGCCACGTTTACCTTATGGGTTATAAATTTGATATTACCTTCTTTTATAGGTTTAATTTTAATACTAAATGCTAATGTTTTAAAAACAATTGGTTTTAACAAGCCCAAAAATATTATTAAGTCACATGACAAAAATTTGGAAGTTGAAAATGAAGCGAATCTTAAAAAATCAAATCCTCCCTCTAATTAAAAACCCCTTTAAAAGTGGCGTGATGGCTGCCTTTTTACTGGCTTTGATGGCTTTCACACCATACCAATCGCACCGACAAGTTCAGAATTCTGATGGTCAAAGCGCACCACTCATGGGCGATGTCGTCAATTCTACTTTCCAAGCGGGTGAAGAATTGACGTATAAAGTATATTACAATCTAAACTTTGTTTGGATTGCGGCGGGTGAAGTAACCTTCAAAATTGAAGACCTTGGTCAACAATATCATATCAACGCAACAGGTCGCACTTACTCTGGTTACGAGTGGTTTTTTAAAGCCCGTGACAATTATGACACATATATAGATAAGACCACGATGTTGCCTACGCTTTCTGTGCGTGACATTCACGAGGGCAAATATCACCTTTACAGCAAAGTAATGTTTGACCAAAATGCCAAAACAGCTACTTATGAGCGTGGTAGCAAAAAAGGTGAAGTAGAAAAAAAAGGTAATTTGGATATGAAAGAATGTATGCACGACATTTTGTCAACCGTATATTATTGCCGCACCTTGAATTACGACAACGCCCAAGCGGGTCAATCGTATCCCGTGAAAGTTATGCTGGACGAAGAAATTTATCCTTTGCAATACAAGTTTTTGGGTCGTGAAGAAAAGAAAATCAAGGAATTGGGTAAGTGGTCAACCATCAAATTCACGCCGCAAGTGGTGAGTGGTGCTGTGTTCAAAGAAGGTGCGTCCATGAAAATTTGGGCGAGTGCCGATGCCAATAAAGTGCCTTTGATGATTGAATCGCCTGTGTCAGTAGGCACGGTGAAAGTGGTTTTGAAAAGTTGGAAAAACTTGAAATACGATACAACAGCTAAGAAGGAGTAAAAAGTATTGAGTATTGAGTAAAAAGTATTGAGTAAAAAGAGCCGCAATGTGTCATTGCGGCTCTTTTTACTTTTTACTAAATACTTTCTACTTTCTTGTTCAAAAAATTAAGAATACCGTCAAAATTATCGGGCGCAAAACGTTCCCAATGTGGGTCTTTTCTGAACCAAGTCATTTGTCGTTTGGCATAATTTCGGGTGTGTTGTTTTATTTTATCAATGGCTTCGGCGAGGGTTAAAGTGCCTTCAAAATGGTCGAAAAGTTCGGAATAACCGACTGTCATTAAAGCGTTTTTTGCTTTAAAATCTATTAAATTTTTTGCTTCTAAAATCAAACCCGCTGCAATCATATTATCCACCCGTTGGTTTATGCGGGCATAGAGCATGTCACGAGGCACGTCCAGATTGAGATAAATGGGTTCAAAATCACGCTCGGCTTTTCCTCCTTTTCTAAAACTTGAAAACGGTTTGCCACTCACTTTCCAAACCGACAAAGCCCGAATCAAACGTGGTGCATTATGAATATCTACTTGCGTAAAGTATTCATTATCAACCTCTTGTAACATTTTTTGTAAAACTTCAATCCCTTCTTTTTCGAAAATAGCTTCAAAATGCGCCCGAATACTGAGGGGTACTTCTGGAAAATCGTCTAAGCCCTCACACACCGCACGTAGGTATAGACCCGTGCCACCGACCATGATAGCCACGTTTTTTTCTTGAAAAATATTGCTTAAAACCGCCAACGCCTGCTCCTCAAACTCACCGACCGAATAATCATCTTCAATGGAAAGATTATTGATAAAATGATGCTGTACCAGAGCCAATTCAGCCGCCGTTGGTTTAGCCGTGCCGATGCTCATTTCACGATAAAACTGCCGAGAATCTGCGGATAGAATGTCCGTTCCGAAATGCTGTGCGAGTTGGATTGCCAAAGCCGTTTTGCCGCTTGCCGTTGCACCACCGATGACAATGAGGATTTTTTTTTTTAACATGGGGCGAAGGTAGGAAAATTCGGAGATTGATAATCATGGCAATAATTGAACAAGTAACGAATATATAATAATGTGTTCAAAGGTGCAGCGCACCGTAATATTTGTAGTATTCCAATTACCCGATTTTTAAGGTGCAGAGCACCGAAACATCCAATATTACGGTGCGCTGCACCTATTAATACCTGTCTATCCATTTTCTACAAATATTGCGGTGCGCTGCACCTTTTTAAGAACTTTTGATTTCGAGGCGTTTGTCTTAGAAAATAAATAAGGTTTCCAAAGTCTCAAATTTTTTTAATTTTGCTTTTGATTAAAATTCAGTAAAAAATCACTCAAAATACTGAGGGGGCCCTTTCAATATTTCCGAAACGAAAATTACGGATAAATAAGTCTTCATCAAAACTCAAAAATGAAATTTTACCACATACTGCGTCCGATAGCCACATTGGCATTTAAGACCTATTTTAAAAAGATTGACTACTTCGGTGTTGAGCGCATTCCGCAAGGCAAGCCCTTGATTTTTTCGTGCAATCACCCCACGGGCTTTTTTGAGCCGTGTCTTTTGGCGTGCATGACTTGGGAGTTTGATTATCATTTCATTACCCGTGGCGACATGTTTGCGAATCCGCTGCACCGCAAACTGATGGAAAGCCTCAATATGGTACCCATTTTTCGTTTCCGAGACGGCTATGCGAACATGAAAAACAACGGCTCGTCAATGGAATTTATCTACAAAGCATTAGCGGAAAACAAAAGTATCCTCATTTTTAGCGAAGGCGGCACGGAAACCAAAAAGCAATTGCGCCCGATTCAGAAAGGCATTGCCCGCATGGCTTTTGGCAATTACGACCAATACGGCGACTTAGATTTGCACATCATACCCGTTTGTTTCACCTACACCGACCCGCACCACGCTCGCTCGGAGGCAATGGTCGAGTTTGGCGAACCCATACCACTCAAAAATTATTACGAACAATACGCTCAAAGTCCACCAAAAGCCACCACGCAACTTACCGCCGATGTCGAAAAAGCGATGAAACCCCTTTTGGTGCATATCGAAAAAGAAGAATTGACGGATTTATTGGAAAACCTATTCACGCTTTATCGAAATACCTATCCTTTGTCTATGTTACCTATTTTTTTTAAATCAAAAAGAAGGCTATGGGCGCATCAAGAAATAGTGCAAAATGTAGAGCGTATGGATGCTCAAAACGTCGAAATACTGAGGGGCCTAACGGATAATTATTTTAAAATACTGAAAGATACACACCTCGACGACCTCGCCGTTGCTCAACCAAACCACGCAACTACGACCCATTTAATTGCTCTGATATTGGGTTTTATACCCTTCGCTTTTGGTTGGTTGACCCATCTTTTGCCAACTTGGTATGGTCTCAAAGTGCGCAACGAAAAGGTGAAATATTTAGAGTTTAAAGGCCCCGTGACGGCAGCCGTTGGGTTTGGTGTTTATATTTTTCAATTTCTTGTTTTACTAATTACAGCATTGATAATCAATAAGTTATCCATAGTTATTTTTGTACTGTTGTTGCCTTTTATGAGTTATTTTGCTTTTATTTATCTTGATGTAAGACAAAAATATAGGGCTTGTAAGCGTTTAAATGCTCTAATCGCTCAAAATACTGAGGGGGCCCTTTCTCTGAAAAATGAGAGAGAAGTTATCTTGAAAATAGTGCGGGAAAATCAAAAATCAAAAGTTTCTTAAATTCAAGAAAAAAAAGTGACATAAAAAGATTTATTTATATAAACTGTTTCATATACTTGCATAAGATTAAACGTTTCCAAAACTTTACAAAAATCTTGCAGCATGTATCAGTTCATGGTTGATTTCAAAATGCCAGCCCTCATGACCGAGCGATTTACAAGTCGCATTCCAGAACAAAGGGCTTTAGTTGATCAATATTTTGCGGACGGTAAACTTTCCAGCTACGGTGTTTCGCTTGAAAATGCCCGTGTGTGGGCTGTCTTCAACGCCGATTCGGCGATAGAAGCATTAGCATTGGTGCGCTCCCTGCCGCTTACCCGCATGATGCAATTTGACATCATGCCGTTGACGTTTTTCAACGTTGTGACGGCGCAAGTACCCGATTTTTCGGTTAATTAATCTCGCCCAGATTTGTTCAAGTTTGTCAACTTTTTAAAAGTTGACAAATCTAAAATAACACTAATTTGTTAAAATTTGTAGAAACTACTACACATATTATTGCGTAGTGCGTTATAGGTATTATGTTTACCATTGTAAAAATTTCTTAACCTATAACTTTACTCTACATGATAAAAACACAAACCTTTTTCGGATTACTCCTTTTTGTTACCACTTCTCTTTTCTCTCAACAACGTTT
>JAYTMW010000779.1:0-30250 GCA_043728105.1 Saprospiraceae bacterium
GCAATTTTGGCGGGAGGCCCCCTCAGTATTTTTGGCAAAAACGCCCCGAAAATCAATGCTTTAATGTCGCTCATGTGCTTCCACGCCGCCCGATTCGACGGTCGTTTGGACGTAGCGGGCAACATTATTTTATTGGAAAATCAAAATCGTAGTTTATGGAATCCATACCTCATAAAACAAGCTTATTCTTTTTTTAAAGCCTCATCCGAAGGGACTGAAATTTCGGAATATCACATCGAAGCCGCTATTGCATCCTATCACACAAAAGCGGAAAGTTTTGACACAACCAATTGGCAAGCCATTTTTTATTGTTACAATTTGCTTTATTCCTTGAAACCAACACCCATTGTTGCCTTCAATCGAGCTATCGCACGGGGGTATAATGAAGGCGCAAAAGCGGGTATTGAAGCCCTTTTGACCATAGAAGGCTTAGAAAAAAACCACTTTTATCACACGGCTTTGGGTGATTTTTATTGTAAAAATAATCAAAAAACGAAGGCAAAAGCGGCGTATCAATTGGCTCTGAAATTTGTTTATTTAGGGGCTGAAAAGAGGGTTATTTTGGATAAAATAGGGCTTTTGGTTTGAAATAGTGTTAATTTGTAAAACTTTTTGTATCTTTCCTGCCTTAAAAATAACAATATGGAAAACTTAGATTTGATACCTTTTCAAGGGAATCGCATTAGAAAAATTCTTCACAATGATGAGTGGTATTTTTCAATCGTAGATGTTATAGAATTGTTGACCGATAGCCCAATTCCACGTAACTATTGGACAAAGGTTAAAAAGTCATTGATTGAAGAAAATCAAACGCATCCGTTTTGGATGCAGTTGAAATTGATGGCAAATGATGGTCGAAGCCGCCTTACCGATTGTGCAAATACTACGGGTATATTGCGCATTGCGATGTCCGTGCCTTCGCCCAAAGCTGAACCGCTGAAAATGTGGCTTGCCGAACAAGGTACACGCACTTTGGAAGAAACCGCCGACCCTGAACTCTTAACACAACGACAAATTGAGCTTTACAAAGCAAAAGGTTACACGGACGAGTGGATAAAAGAGCGTATGAAATCCATTGACACAAGGAATAAACTGACCGAAGAGTGGCAACAACGAGGCGTTAAAGAAGGGAAAGAGTATTCCATTTTAACCGCTATCATTGCGAAAGGCACTTTTGGTGTGACCCCTGCGGAGCATAGAGAGGTTAAAAATCTGACCAAATCAAGTCAAAATCTTAGGGATAATATGAGTGATTTGGAGTTGATTTTTACCGCATTGGGCGAGGCTGCCACCCGTCAATTGGCCATCGAAGAAGATGCACAAGGTTTTGATGAGAATAAAGATAAAGCGGTTAAAGGTGGAAAAGGTGCGGGTATAGCAAGAGAAAATTTTGAAAAAGCTACGGGCTTGAAAGTCGTTTCTGCCAATAATTTTTTGGATAGACAAGAAAATTTGAATGTACTACCGCTTGCGAATACTGATTCAAAATCTGATGATTCTGATAAAATTGATTGATTTTTCTAAATCTGTCATATCCGACAGGTTTAAAAAAATCTAACCGTGCTAAATTCCGCACAGTTAAAATCGGAAAAAATTAAAGGTGTCGTCACCGACACCTTTAATTTTTACCCCCTCAGTATTTTGCTAATTTTAGCGTTAAATTTCCCCACATGCACCCATTTAAAAGTATCCTAAATATCAACAAAAAATTAAAAATACCCCTCTTTCTCCAAATAGCAAATGGCTTGATGGACGCTATTAAATCGGGCATCATTCAAAAAGGCACGAAGCTATTAGGTACTCGTGCAATGGCTGAACTTTTGGAAGTTCATCGCCAAACCGTGGTGGCAGCGTATGACGAATTGATGGCGCAAGGTTGGATAGAGACCAAGGCTTCAAGAGGTACTTTTGTGAGTTCAAATATAACCATATTAAAACCCATTTCGTTAGGTAATAAATTGATTAACAGCGATTTAAACATTAAAACAGGATTTAATTTTAATAAAAAAGAATATTTAAAGCTACCAATACTGAGGGGGTCGTCCGCTTTGACTTTTGATGATGGTTTTCCAGATATTCGCCTTGCACCCGTGGATGAATTGGCTCGTGCATACCGGTCTGTTTTGATAAAAGGATACCAAAAAAACTTGCTTTTTTATGGTGAAACCAAAGGCGAACCGACCCTGCGACAAGAGATGACAGCCTATTTAAAAGAGACTCGTGGCTTGAATATTTCGACCGAAAACGTGATGATTTCAAGGGGTAGCATGATGGCGATTTATCTAACAGCACAAACTGTTTTGAGCGCAGGAGATAGGGTAGTGGTGGGCGATTTGGGCTATGGTTCAGGCAATTTAATTTTTCAAAATGCAGGAGCAGAATTGGTAAAAATAAGGGTTGACGACAAGGGTTTGGATGTTGAACAGTTAGAAGAAATGTGTAAAAAAACACCCATTCGTATGGTCTATATCACGCCGCATCACCATTATCCGACGACCGTGACGATGCCCGCAGAACGCCGTTTGCGTCTTTTAGAATTAGCAAAAACCTATCAATTTTGTATTCTTGAAGACGATTATGATTACGATTTTCACTATTCAAGTAGCCCCATTTTGCCTTTGGCAAGTGTAGATACTGAGGGGTATGTCATATACGTAGGCTCGTTGTGCAAGACCATTTCACCCGCTTTGAGAGTCGGATATATTGTTGCGCCGAGTGATTTGATTGAAGAAATGGGTAACTTACGCCGCATCATTGATAGACAAGGCGACAACATGTTAGAAGCCGCTTTAGCCATTTTATTTAAAGATGGAACGATAAAAAGGCACTTGAAGAAATCGCAAAAAGCCTATCATAGAAGGCGTGATTTGTTTTGCGAGATGTTGAAAACGGAGTTGAGCGAAGTCGTTGAATTTAAAAAACCAAATGGTGGCATGGCTGTTTGGGCAAATTTTGACCCCTCAGTATCATTATCAAAATTGAGTGAAAAAGCGGATAAAATGGGCTTGAAAATTAGTAATGGGGTGCATAATATCAATGCAATCCGTTTAGGTTTTGCTTCCACAAATGAATCCGAAATTGAACGAGGGATTGAGATTTTGAAAAAAGCCATCAACAACTAATGTCTTAAGAACGATGCAATAATGAAGTATCATTTTTAGGTGAATTATTTTTTCAGATGGAGCACTATGTTTTAAGGATAATATCGGGAATCTTTGACGCAAAACATCGTGTTTTAGACGGAAAAAGAATCATCTTAAAATGATACTTTATTGTTGCATCGTTCCTTACATGCTTGGAATGGTTTTTGGTTATGTTTTAATATTAATTTTTTTTAACGCATAAAATCTAACGTACATGTTGAATCGTTCAAAAATTAGTTTCATAGCTGGTTTATTTTGCTTTGTTTTTTCGGCTCAAATTTTTGCTTTAAACGGTGGCGATGAACCCATCATTTTGAAACAACCCGAAGGCGTTACACAGTGTATTGGTGGCATGGAAAAACTAACTATAACGTTGAATGAAGGCATTAAAGCTAACGTTCAATGGCAGTATTCAATTGATGTAAAACATTGGATGAATGTGGATGGTGCAACAGCTTTAACATTCACACCCGATTCCAAAGTAGCAAAAGTGGTGTTCTTTCGAGTAGCTGTTACGACTGAGGGTAAAGAACCGCATATTTTGTTGACAACGCCCGTTAAAGTGGATGTGAACGAATGCCCAAAATAAGTATAATCGTTTGATTATCAATATATTACCAAAAAAAAGCAACACCCAAAAGGTGTTGCTTTTTTGTTTTAGGCTTACCAAAAAAGCCGTAAGACAAGGAGTTGTCAAGTGTTTTTTACTTGGAATGGTTTTTGAATTTATTGTAATATTAATTATTTTTTTAATCATAAAATCTATAAACGCATGTTAAATCGTCAAAAACTTCGCTTAATGGCTGCAATGTTCAGCCTTGTTTTTTCAACCCAAATCTTTGCTTCAAATGACGAACCTGTCATTTTAAAACAACCTCAAAATATTTCAGAATGTGTGGGCGGCACTGAAAAATTGGCCATGACTTTGAATGAGGGCGTAAAAGCCACTGTGCAATGGCAATATTCTTCGGATAAAAGAAGATGGTATAACGTAAGTGGAGCTTTGGAAGCGACTTTTACACCTGATTCAAAGGAAGCTAAAACGACATGGTATCGTCTGGCAATATCAACGACAGATAAAATCCCCGCAACCACTTTTTCAACACCCGTGAAAGTTGAAGTCGCTGAAATGCCAACGGTGCAAGCTGTTTTAGTATCGAAAGATTATGTATGTGTGGATGGTAAAGTAAAGATGAAAGCTAATCGCTCGGGAGGTGCTGGAGATTGCACGATTCAATGGCAATCATCATCATCAAGCAATCGAAATTGGCAAGATATTGAGGGGGAAACAAAAGCAGAATTTACGGCTCCTGCGCTCTCCAAAGATGTCAGCTATCGTGCCGTTACGTTTTGCACGGGCAGTGGATGCTGCAACAGAAATTAAAGAAATGTTATCTTATAAATAATTGATTATCAATGTTTTATAAACTTAAAAAGCAACGCTCACAAGGTGTTGCTTTTTAAGTTTTAAAATCAAACCTTGGGTTAATACGGGGTATAAAAAAATGAACTACGCCTAAGCACAGTTCATCGTTTTCGTAGTTCATTTATCATAAATTGGGTGTTGGTAATTGTTCATACCACTCATTAAATGTTTCATCGGTTTAATTGACTATACAGGAAAATTTAATGCATATTTTGGGCTTTAGCCTTGCTTTCATTTTGTAATTAGAATTGCAATTGGTACTGAAACATATTAATTATTTGCAAAAGTATAACAATATTTGCGCTTAAAAAATAGACCCTGGGGTTCATTTTTCGGTCAAAGGGTAATTATCTAAAAAATAATTTAGACCTTTGTATTCTAAAATGAATCATAAGAAAAGATATTAAAATGTTAAAAATGGCTAAAATACTGAGGGGCCTGTTTCCTAAATTTGAAATGTACCGTTATCGTGTATTAAGCCTATATTTTTTATCTCATAAAATCTTTTTCAAAATAATAACAAACCTTCTACTTGTTATTTCTTTCAATGCCATAAAAGCACAAACGCTTGATTTTATACCCGATTCCGTTAAAATTGCTTTAGGAAACTTACCCGAATCACAGTATGATAGCCTTTATTACGACTTAGGTAGCGCATTTTATGCTCAATATAATGACGAAGGATACAGCCGAGCCTTAGCTTGTTTTCGTCGAGGGCTTGCGTATAGTGAAAAATATAAGAACAGATTATACATCCGAGAAGGGAATTTTTTGATAGGAACGGTCTATGACGCTTATAAAGAAGACCCTGAGAAAATAGTCTTTTATTATAAAAAAGCCTACGATATGGCGGTAGCTATGAAAGATGAAGAATCTATTTTAGGTTTATCTTATAACGTGTCTCATGCCTACAGCATACAAGGAGATTCACTTAATTCGATGCGTTATATTGGGGTTTTTGATAGCATCAGACGTTTAGATTCAAAATCAAGTTTTTGGAATCGGGGTGGGCTTTTGGTAGCATATATTGAGATAAAAAATAAAGATATAAATGGCTTTTTAAAGACCTTTGAAGGTATAGATAAAAACTATAAATATGTAGATGGTAATCAACCCTTAGCAAGATATTTTGCACTTTGCTCGGCTTTTTATGCTTTTGAAAAAGGAAATTATGACAATGCTATAAAAACGCTACATAAAACGCTGAGTTCTAATCCAACGGATTCTGCCATATTGATGCAGTATTTGGCTCAATCTTATGCCCGTTCAGATGACATGGCGCACGCTTACGAATGGATGGAAAAACTCGATAAATTTAATGGTACAAAATTGACTTTATCGGCTCGTAAAGGTTTGGTTGTTAATCTTTTAAAAACGGATAACGCCTTGCAAGAAAAAGAAAATGAGCTTTTGGCTTTAGAAAAAACGTCAAAAGAAAAAGAAAATAGCTTTTTGATGTTCGGTATGATTTTCTTCGTTTTTGCCACGGGTATTGTTGCTTGGTTTTGGTACGATAACTTTAAAGATAAAAATGAATTGGCAAAACGAAATGCTGAAAAGGCTTTGTTGGTTCAAGAAATTCACCATCGTGTGAAGAACAATTTGCAACTCATGTATGGTTTGGCGAAATTGCAATTGCCTACCATAACCGACCCAATTGCAAGGGATTTGTGGCAAAAAAACCTCATTCAACTCAAATCTATGTCTTTGGTGAATGAAAAACTCTATAATACTGAGGGGGTCACTTCGGTGGTTATCAAAGATTTTGTACTTGAAATTTTAGCGTATTATAGACAAATTTTTCCTTCTGAATCCTATGTAATTCAAACAAATATTCCCGAAGATTTGGTGGTAGAGGCAGATTTCGCAATTCCTTTTGGTTTGATTTTGACTGAATTAATCACCAATTCTTATAAACATGGTTTGACATCAGACAATTCAAGTCTTTCAATTGATTTATTGAAAACGCAAGATAAACGCCTTGAATTTACATACATTGATTCAGGAAAAGTAGAAGACTTATCTATAATTTTGAATAAAAAAACGGGTGGTTCTGCCCTCATAAAAGACCTTGTGAGACAGCTAAAAGGCACGATGACTTTAAAAAATGATAACAATTTAACCTACAACATCTTGTTTCCAACATGACCAAATCAACGATTTTCAGAGTTTTAATCATTGAAGACGAAATAATCATTGGTAGATACATTCAGATGATGCTTACGGAGCATTTTGATTGCGATGCTCGTCTTGCTCTTTCATCAGAAGAAGCGGTGATTGAAGCCGATTCTTTTTTGCCCCATTTGATTCTTTGCGACATCAACTTGAATGAAAAAAAAGATGGTATTGAGTTGATTATAATGCTTAAAAAAACGTTTTGTTTTGAGACCATTTTCATCACATCGTATCAAGCAAAAAGCATGGTTGACAAAGCCTCTTCGACCGAACCTGTCAATTATTTGATTAAGCCCATTGATGAAAATCAGTTCGTCGCTTCGTTGCAAACGACTTTTACAAGATTACAAAACAATAAAACGGCGGGTCAAAGAATCGTTCATCTCAATGATTCATTGAGTAGGAGTGAGATTGATATTTTGAGATTAATTGCTGAAAATAAATCCTCAAAAGAGATTGCAGAAGCTCTTCATATCAGCCCTTTGACAGTCAAAAATCATAGACATAGTATTTCAAGAAAGCTGCAATTATCACCTGATAATAATGCGCTTACAAAATGGGTTATGGAGCATAAAGAGTTGATAAACAAATAGTTATAAATGAATTAAATTACTTATTTCTTACCAAAACCAGACATGCGTAATGAAAGCATAATGACAAACGTCACGATGGAAAACGTGATTAAAATGAATTTGAAAATCGCCAAAATCTTAGTTAGAGAAACAATAACAGGTGAGTATTTTCCAGAAAGGCTTGTCAAAATTAAAGCATTTTCACCGCAATCAAAAAGCCCCGCAAAGATAGCGGCGACGGAAGCCCATTCACAAATTTTGATGAAATTGCCACGGAATTTTTCAGACAAAAGTGTGTTGCCCAAGAAGAAAAAACCAGCATAGAAAAAAATGAAAGCAAAATCCCAATAAGTGTTCGTTTTTGCGGCTTCAATAATCGGTTTATGGTCTATTTTTACACTTGTCCATGCCTTCAGAATGCGTTTCATGTCGGCAGTATCTTTCGCAAATTCTATATTCAATATACCCGTAGGTGTTTCAGGTGTTTTTAAAATACTGCCTGTTTTCATCATCATAAAGAGCATAATAATCAGCCCTATGGTGAAGAAAATTATCATTAAATTTTTCATTTTCTCTATGTTATGTATGCAAATAAATTATTTTTTGCAACGAATTTATAGTTTTAAACCAAACGCTAAAACGCAAATTTAGATACAAAACTATAATTAAAATGGATGGTTACATAATATCAGAGACATATTTAAAAATAAAATTACTTACAGCCCATATCGTTGCATTATGGTAAAATGAGTGTTATAACTTATTGAGAATCAAATGTTTATGAATATTTCGAAAAATACTGAGGGGTATCAAATCGCCAAACTGCAATAAACCCGCTCCTCATCAAATTCCGTTTTGTAGTTTTTATAAAAAGAAATAGCCGCATCATTCCACTTCATCACTTGCCAATTAATAGCCACCATTTCTTGATTTTTAGCTTCCTCAATCAAGGCATTAAAGAGCATTTTGCCAACACCTTTACCCCGCATTTCGTCTTGAATAAAAAAATCTTCGAGATAAAGCGTGCGCCCTCGCCAAGTTGCAAAACGCACATAATACAAGGCAAAACCGACAATTTTGCCATCATATTCAGCAATATACGCCCACCATGCAGGATTTTCACCAAAGCCAAAAGCCTCAAAATCTTCATATTTTATGGTGATATAATGCTCCATTTCGTGGTGTCGAGCAAGTTCTTTTGATAGGTCAAAAACGCCTTGGCAATCCCTTTTTTGCGCTTTTCTTATGGTGATGCTTTTTGTCATTTTTCTTTATTTTTTCGTGAAAATACTGAGGGGTCTTCTCAAAGTCCAAACAATTTTTTGGCACGCTCAATATCTACATTTTCATCGCCTAAAATGGTTAGGAAATAATTTAATTGCCATTTTTGAGAAGCTTGTGCTTGCTTATTCTCCGCCAAATCCCATGGCGGATACACTCGAAAAGCACGTTTACCTTCTTTATTTTCTGTTGAAATAATTCCTCGTTCGATGAGTATAGATTTTGGAAAAATGAACTGTCCAAATTGATTGCTGTTTCGAGTGCTGATGATGATAAAATCAATTTTATCGGATACATGAAATGGCTCAATTGGTTGTCCTACTTTTCGTTTCCATAAAGTAACAAATTGACCTATTTTTGTCGGCGTTATTTTGGCTTCTCGATAAATAACGTATAAACTATTTATTTTAAACGTAAATGCTTCATATTCAGCACTTTCGACTTCTTTTTCGATGTTTGTTACATCTAATTTCAAAGGAGTGTATACCTGTTTTTGAGCTAAAATCAAGTCATTGGGCAATGTGTTCTCGGTTGTCATTTTTGATTGTTTTTTTGTTAAATAGAGTGCAAATATGGTATTAATTTTTTAAAAAAAAATACAAAATAAAACGCCTTTTTTGACGTAAAAAACCGTCAAAAAAGGCGGAAATACTGAGGGGGTCAATGCGCCCAAATTTTATCAAAATCCAAATGTGGAAAATGCGCTTTCACATAATTTTCCATCTCCAATTTATTCAAATTACTGCGCCCATGTTCCGTTTTTGACATAAAATTCAACAACTCAATCACACCATTTTCAGTAGATAATTTTTCGAGCCAATACATGATTTTTGCATCTATAAAATCAATCAATTTATTAAATTTTTCACCGTCAATACCATACACATTACACCGCCAATTATGGATAATCAAAGGTTCGGCCTATTGTGGCATATTGCCTTCAATTATCTCGTCAAAAATATCTAAAATACGTACAAATTCTTGATTATCAGTCATTAATGGTTGACAAAATAAACCAATGTGATAAAATAACGGATTTTTAGATGTCGATTTTGCATCATAAAACGCTGGAATTATTTCCAATTTTACGTAGTCGCCAGGCGTATTATAGCCACTCGACCAAAAGGAAATGTCCAATTTTATATCCTTGTTTTTAAACGTAATTTTAGGTCGTGAACGGGCATACGAGAAGCCAAATTGAGCATAATAACGTCCAATTTCATCACAAACAGCTTGAAAAATATCTTTGCAAGGCGTGTATTTTGTGTAGTTTAAAAGTGTATTATTTTCTGTCCAATTCATACAATAAAATAGCTAATTTTAGTAAAAATACTGTTGAGGAACGAAATCCCGATTCTTTCGGGAAGGGGGTGTCGATGTACGATGTTTGATGTACGATGTACGAAAATCCCGTGCGAAACTTTCGTACATCGTACATCAAACACCGTACATCAATTGGGAGGTCTTTGCAATTCAAAAGGCACGGACATTTTGGCTTTAAAAGTCATTTCAGCAACCCCATTTTCACGCAAAATATCATTCAAGCGAGATTGAAAAAAGAGGTACCTGTCATCATCTTTAAAAGTATTACCAAACTTTTGAAAGTAAGCCTCTAATTGTACCAAATCGTTTTTTATACAAAGATATTTAAAGATTTTTTCATAAAAAAATGCCCCCCGATGGATGCACAAAGTCACCAAATCATCCACCGATTTTATGGGTTCAAAAAAGGTTAAAACTTTATCTAATTCGGTTATTACAGTTTCCGCAAGTTGCTTTTTACCCGCATCACTACTTTCCAAAAGCTCAAATGCTTGTTTGGAGAAACCCGTTATGCGTTCAAAACGTTCATTAAAAAGACAGTCATATTCCTTCGGTTTTACCTCGATTTCTGCACCGACAATTTGCTCCAATTCGACGCAATAAATGCCACAATTGATGAAAAAAGCCACATAATCCACTGAATTATGCCTATATTTTTGAAAATTAATCAAAAAAGTTAACCCATTCTGTTCCTTATAAAAATTGAAATTTTGCTTTTTAAATCCCTTTAATTTGAAATAAGGCGCAAGGTATTCCTGGTACATTTCGTTGAAAACTTCGATTAGGCTGTATGTCATTTTTTAAAAATTTTATTAAAAATACTGAGGGGGTAAACAGCTTTAATCCCATAAAAAATAATAGACTTGAATCAAATTATCGTTGATACCAATAAAGATTTTATAGTATTCAAAAACAGACGCATAATCATGTAAACTTAGCTTTGTCAAACCATGATTGGCTTCAACTTTTAGTGTATCATTTTTATATTTTTTATAATACCCAATTGTAAAAAGTGTTGAACTTTTGGGGATATTTGCCTTAATTATTGAGAACGATGCTTCTACTTGTTTGTCAATCTGAATTTTATCAAATTCTATGGCTTCTGGATTAGAATTGGGCATAAAATCAAGATAATACTTAACTTTCGAGAAAAAGATACCACAATTTTTATCAATATTTTCACTTTCGATGATTCTGAAATGTGCGGTGTCCAATGTCGAATTGTCAAAAGGCCCACAACAATGCTCTCCGTGATTGGTGGAATACGTCAAATGCGGTGATTTTATAAAAGCTAAAAATGCTTCTTCCTCCGTCATTTCAGACGATATTTCATATTCTTGATAGGCGAAATAGTGAAAATTATTGCTGCAATCAAGTTGCTTTATTTTTTTGACAGTCATTGAATAATATTTTAATTTTAACCGTAAAAAACGGCTGATTTAAGTCTATAATTGCCCCAATACTGAGGGGTCCATAATCTCATCATCCTTCGCCAAAAGCAACACTTTTGACACAATTTCAGCCGTTTTTGGGTCTTCATCCACAAAAGGAAGGAAAATGCGACCTCTTTCTTGCGTCGAAACGGGCAAAATATTGAGCATCACCGAAGGCACTTTGTGGGTAATGCCGCTACCCAAATGCACCGTATAATCGCCTTTTTTGCCCTTAATAAAAACATGATTTTTTTCAATTTTCACGTTGTTTAAACCAAATAAAACCGCCGTTTCTTCGACAATAACGGCCCGTAATTCGATGCTTGATAGACTCGCTTCAATGTCCACGCCGCCTACGTGGGCGATGCTAACCACCAAATCCAAATCACGCATAATTTCCGAAAAAATCGCTTTCGGAACGTCTTTCAACGCCACTGGATTATTGGTATTTTTTTGACGAAAACGAATACCATTTATGCTCGTCGGCATGGGCGTATTATAGGGGCTATACCAGTCCGCATACGACTCAATGGTGGCAACCAAACGCTCTTCGTGATACACTTTTTGTACACCCTCATAATAGTCGGCTGCCCATCCACGGCTCTTGAAAATGCCCGCCGCTTGGGTCGGCTGGATTTGATAACCTGCGTAGCGATTCGATTTGCCAACTGCCGCCAATTCATCGGAATTGGGTACGTAAAGTTCTCTAAAAATTTGTTTAAAAGGCTGCACCAATTGTTGTTTAAAAGCCTGTTTTTGATAGGTATGCCACTGCCCCGAAGCGTGTAAATCAGCGCAATGGGCAATTCTAATTGTGCTATCATTTTGCAGTTTTGCAGTTTTTCCGTCTGCACTTTTAAGTGATTTTTCTACATAAAAACCCATTACTTTTTCATCTGCAATTAAAACCAAACTATTCAAAAGTGGCTTGATGACAGGATGATTTTGTAGATTTTCTATTTCATTTAATGTAAAAATATCGCCCCGAATCATCGCTTCTTCCAACGATTTTTTGATGCGAGCATATTGCGTATTTAAGCTATTTTTCACTGAAATCAGCTCCAATACTGAGGGGTCTTTCTTCAAAGCACTTGGTACTTCTTTGAGCGTTTTTCCACCTTTTATTGCCAAAACGTCCGCTTTTCCTAACGAATTTACTTGTAATTGGACATTTGTGCCGTCAATGTTTACGGCATTGGCTCGTTTCAAAAGGTCTTGAACATCGAGCGTTTCCATTGCCCAAGTTAGGCGTATTGGGTCGGGATAACCCGCATTTCGGGCGAGATTTTCCATTGCCAAATCGCACACTCGCTTCTCACTTTCTTGACGTTGTTGCCCAACAGTTTTACCCGATTTTTTAAAATCTTGAATGAATTTATAACGGTCTAAAATATCGTTTTTAGTGTTTTCGGCGGATGAATCCGCCGCTACAAGTGGGACTAAACCCAATGCCACAACGTAATCTTTATTGCGTTTTTCAGTAATGCGTTTTTTGCAATCCGCCAACGTTAATTTACCCAAAATCGCATCCGCATAAACCCTCGCACGGATGTAGCCTTGATTATCCGAAATATAATGTGCTGCCTCGTAAACCACCGCAAAACGTGCCTCTCCCAACGCCGCAAAAGCCTGTTTATACCACGCAATATCCACCGCACCGTCTTGAAAATCCTGTGCAGAAACAGTTGTATATTTTGCCAATTCGCTCTCTTTTTGCAAGTCAAAATAGTTGTGGGCGTGGGCGTGCAAACACCATGCAGCCGACTCTAAACCATTCCAATTCAAATATTTTGCTGTCCACGGCAACCATTGTGGGGCATATAACGCAAACTGAATCAAGCGTTTTTCACTCAATTTTAAATCATCCAAAACGGCTTTAAATTGCTCAAAAGTCTCCGATACTGTCACGCCTTGTCGTGATGAAGCCGTAGGCATCAAGGGGGTACAACTTTTCAACATTCGACTAAATTGCATCGTTTTATCTTCACCCAAATAAGACGTGTAAGAATAGCCACGTTGCAAGGCATCTTTACCAAGCCCTTTCACAATTTTTGAAAAATAATCCAAGCCTTTTATATCCGACAAATTGACCACAAATTTTGACACAGGCGTAGGCGTTTCACCCCGTTTCAGTTCAATATTGATGAATTGCGGCTTCGCTTTGGCTAAAAATTCTTGAAAAACAGGATACCTTTTTATCGTATTTTGAGCATCAATGCGTGGATTATTGGTCAAATTGTTCCAAATTTCGGTGGTTAAAGTCAAATGACACAATTCGTCGTAATTCACCAAACCCATTTCGTAAGCACGTCCCAAAGTGCCTTCTTTGCAGCAATTAAAACCAATTCGATTCGGTGGTAAAACACGATAAAACCAATAAATCAACGCCCAAACCCGCTTAAATTGTTCATCGGGCATTTTTTCAACTTGCGTTTTCTGCCAATCATCGGCGGGCATCTGATATTGTTCAAAATTAGCAAAATAGGCTTTAAACGCATCGCTCCAACACGCCGAAGGCTCTTGCATATACGAATAAAGTCGCATATTTTCGTGCCAATTCTCCGTTGGAACGGACGCAAAATAGTGGGTCGTCAAGTCAATTTCAATCGCTAAAACCTGTTCCCTAATGCTTGGTTCATCGTACAAATAACCAACTAATGTAGTGCAATGATTCGGATATTTCAAACCCCAAATATTGGTCTGATATATAGATTTCGTAAATTCTTGGGTATAATTCTTCACCAATTCTCTCAACCAATCGGGAATAATATTGGTCTCGTCGAAAGGATAATTTGTTGAATATTGACCCAAAATATAGATGTCCAAAGGCGTTAATTTCGAGTTTTTATACCACGCATCCCACACTTCGGGCAAGGGTAAATTAGCCAAACTTTCAGCGTAAGAAGGGTTGTAACTAAAATGCTTTTTTCGCTGAAAAAAAGCGTTAGAAATCAGCACTGCGTCTTTATTATTTTCATAGTTTGAAACCTCATATTCATAGCTTTCATTTGCCACAAAAAGCGCATCCAATTTCTTAATTTGCACCTCCAATTCTGCCAACGAAATGGACAAACCAAACATCGGTTTACCATACATGTGTTCCATAAAAAAGCCCGAAGTCGGTTTTTCTAAAACAGGAATTTTAGCCCGATTTTGTGGATTATACAAGCCAAAACCGTTGTTTTCATCGTAAATAACGCTGTTTTTGTGCAAAATATCTTGTAAAATCAATTCAGACTTGCCGTCCGCTTTTTTACTTTCTTTATGCGTGGAAGCACTATCAGACACAAAATCCGTTAAGCGATTTTGCAGTTTTAATTGCTGCAATAAATCCAAAGCCGCCAGCCTTTGTTCCTCTTTTTTTGAAGCCAATAAAGTGGTAATTGAAGCCTTCAAATCTTCATCATTGAGCTTCAACAAAATGGGTAAAATCAGCTTGCGAATATCATCACTTTTGCGGGATAAAAGACCCAATAAAATCGGTAATTCTGTCGCCGTTGGAGTCAATAAAGCATATAAACCGAAACCCGCACGATAAACGGTTGCAGATTTATCTTGAATCGCATTCACGACCCAATTTCTATCAAATTCGTTGGGTGAAAAAGGCGGTAATTCGGGTTTGGAATAATCCCTTGCCCAAAAATATTCTCTAAAATGGTCGGAAAAAATACCACTTCTTGCATCACCATCAAAACGGTCTTGATACACCAACAATTCTGCACTCCGTCTCGTCGCTCGTGCTACCCGACTCGACCAATGAATGAACAACCATTTTGGATTAAAATCGTAGGCTTCCCATGAAAATTGAGGCTTTGTGTTTTTCAAACCACCTTCGGGCAATTCAGCGATGAGTTTTTCAAAAAACTCCCAAGTGCCATCCGTTTTTTCGTATTTTTCATCACCCAAATTGTTTTCAAGGCTTTTAAAAATATTCCAACGGACGGCCAAATCCGTTTCAGTTGCCGCATACTTTTTTACAAATTCAAAACCTCTCGGGCGTAGATAAATCGTTGAATAACAAACGATTGCCCGTTTTTGAGCGTCCGAATTTTGCATGATTTTATGGCATTCATCCCAAAATTTAACAGCATCAAATTGACGTAAAGCCCACAATTGCATATAAATTTCGGTATAGTTTTCGCCTGAAAGTACCCCCTTGATGCCTTCGGCTTCATCACGACTGGGCGTGACAGTATTTTCTCCTTTTTCACTTAAAAAACGAATAGCCAACTGCAACAAACGTTCAATATTTTTTTCATTCGACTCTAAACCATCCGCTAATGGTAAAATAATATATTGTTTCATCGCCGTCAAAACAGAAGCAAAACGGCAGAAATTATGGTCTAAAATAGTTTGTAAAAGCACAATTTTTGCACCCAAATTTGCCCTTGAAATAGCATTAACAATGGACTGCCGCAAACCCTCTTGACGTTGTGCCACAATCAATAAATTTTGAATCGTTGACCATACATCAGGCTTATCACACTTCAACGTTAATTGGATCAGAGAGGCACTAATATCACCCGTTTCTCCATTGTTTTGAATGATATTTTTAAGCAAATTCAACAGCTTTTCATCGCCATTATGGATAGCAAAAATCGCCAAAAAATCATACTCAAAAGGGATACTTGGCGTGTATGAACCATGAAACGGCAGGTATTCATATATATCAAATTCATGAAAAACCCACTCATGTGCAAGTACATACAGCATATTGGCTTTTTGCGTAGAATTCATAGCATTCCAAGCACTTTTGACACTTTTTTGCCATGTTTTAGGCAAAAAATCATCCCAAAGTGTGTCGTAATTAGACGTTTCCCACAACGTTTTTCCTTCGGGAACGGCATGAATCAGAGCGATAATACCCGCATTTCGAGCATTGTCTTTGGCATAAAATTCCATAGGATTCACCGTAGGCATATCGGGGTGTGCGTTGGTAATCCACAAGGCTAAATCTTTCGCATTGCCTGTTTGAGCATTTACTTTTTCATTTAAAATTTCGGTGTAGTTTTCGTGTAATTTTCCACCTTTGTTTTTGATGAAATCGAGCATTGAATTGTAGTTTGACATGTGTTATTTTATTGAGTATAAGTTGAGAAATCACACCCACTTTTAGGTTAATTTGCATTTTTTTATTGTAAAATACTGAGGGGTATAATTCCCTAAATTGAGTGCCTATTCAAAAAAAATATCCATTCCCAATGCGTTATCTACCAACCCCAATGAATGTTCATTTTGGAGGATGCCATAAGGCGCAATGAGCGAAATAAAAATTTGTTTTTTTGTTTGACTTGCCGCTTGAAAGAGTGCCAATTTTGTTCTTAACTCTTTGGCTATAGCTTTCGTGACGACTACTTCGCTTTTATAAAATTTCAGTTCACAAAGATTAATGGCTTGGTCGGCTCTATCAATCAATAAGTCAATCTGAACACCTTGTTGTTGAGTTGTTCCTTTTTGGTAAAATGAAGAGGTTTCAGTATAAATACCTGAAATGCCTAAGGCTTTTTTGATTTGAGGTACATGACGCAAAGCAAGATTTTCAAAAGCATAACCGCTCCAACTTTTCCAAGATTGTGTTTGGCTGATAGTTTGCCAAGAGCTTTGCCCGGACCCTTGATTTTCTTCTATAAATTTGAGATAAAATAACGAATATTCATCCGTGAGGCGGTAGCGAAGGTCTTTAATCTTTTTTCCAAAAGAATAATAAGTAGAAACGAAACCTGAACTAACCAATTCATCCAATGCACGAGTAGTATTACCATTATTTTGTAATTGAGCTGATTCGATTATTTCATTTCTCGATAACCCTTGCCATGTTTGTCCTAAAGATCTAACAATTTTTATATGCGTATCAGGATTATCAAATAATGCAGGATACAATTGCAAAAACTCATCTTTCAAGATACCATTTTGTGAAAAACAAATAAAATCAATATTTTGTGCAGCTGTTTTTCCGCCTTCTATTTCTTTCAAATAGTGTGGGATGCCACCCAATGCCATATAAATGAGTAAAATTTGGTAGCGATCTAAACGGGCATTTCTGCTTGTTAAATATTGCTCGGTTTCTGAAAGTGTAAACGGCGCAAGGTAAACTCGTCTCGTTATGCGGTTGTGCAAGCCGCCTTTATCACGCACCACATTAGCAATCATCCATGATGCTGCCGACCCACAAATGACAACACAAACGTTTTCTTCGGAAGCCCAACTATTCCAAAAATAGCCCAAAGCCTTGATGAAATCTGAATTCCGAGTCGCTAACCACGGCAATTCATCAAAAAAGACAACCCTTTTTTCCCTTTTTGGTGTTGATTCCAACCAAACTACAAGCATTTGAAAAGCTTGTAACCAATTGGCAGGGCGTTGAAATGGAAATAGAGGTTTGGCGTAGAGTGTCAACCTATCTGCAAAATTTTGCAACTGTTCTCGTGAACTACCATTTTGAATGCCCGTTAAATCAAAATCAATTTTCCCTTGATAAGCATGACGAATAAGAAAAGTTTTACCAACTCTTCGACGACCAATCACTGCCACCATTTCAGGTTCTTTGGATTGAAAGGCTTTATTCAAAATGGCAAGTTCTTCTTTTCTGCCTACGATTGTTTGTTCCATGTCAAATACTTTTAGCCGTTTTGAAAATAAGCATATCGGCTAAAACTATACAAATTTAGGACATTTAGCCGAAATAAAAAATATCAATACGGCTAAATCTTGTTTATTTAATCATATTTAGCCAAATTGAATACATATCAATGTGACTAAATCTTTTTTTTAATGCCCAATTAACAAAGATAAACGTATAAAAGTTATGACTGTTTTTTTATTCAAAGCAATAAAATCATCCAATTTTTTCACAATTTTATCATCAACAGCGACCACAAAAAGCCCGTCAATATGTGCTTCAATTGCTACTTGAATTGCCTTTTGCACATCCGCCTTTTTATCGTTATAAATTGCCCCAAAACCGACTTTTCCAACCGCCGCAGCATCTTCAATCTGTGTTTCCGTTAGAAAATTAATTATGGGTGTATCAAGCGTTTTTGCATTGTATGCCGCCACCTGTTGGGTCACAATAGCCGTGATAAATGAGCGTAGGGTAGGCGAGTTGCCTATATCGGGTATCTCAATCGCTTGTTTTTCTAAGACTAAACGGCGTTTGCCCGCCTGTTTGAGTTTGATGTAAATTTGCATTTTTTATAGTTATAAATTATTTAGACTTTGGACAATAGATTTTAGATTTTAGACGAGCCATATCAGTATCGAATATGCTGTAAAAATAATTATATCGAAATATTATTTTAAACTTGACATTAAAAATCAGAATTAACAAAATAAAAAATTATGTAATCACGACAACCGAATGTTAAGCCCATGCAATCTAATATCTAACATCTTTTGTCCAAAGTCTAAAAATTATTGTCCTTGCATTTTATGGTCAAAATGTAAGTATTTGTTAGAATTGTTGAATCAATAATTGTATTTGTCAATTGATTTAAGTTATCCATTTGGCTATTCGCAATCATGTAAATATAGCTATCTGAAATATCCAAAGTCGTTGGTACATTAAACAACGGGTGTTTTTCAATTAATACATCTACTTTTTTAATATCTTCTTCATTATCCGTTAAAGAAATGACCATAAGTTTATGTTTTTCAATACTCTTATCGGCATTTCTTATGGCATAAATTTTACCATTATTGTATTTTATTCCATCCAATCCTACTGTTTCCAATGAAGGTATATTTAGAGTTTTTTTCGTTGCAATATCAACAATACGTAACCCATTATTTTCACTCGCTATGAATAATTTTTTATTATCTTTTGACAAAGTAATGCCATTCGGATATTTATTTTCAGTTGTCGCTAAATATTCTTCAATATAACCATTTGGGTAATCCAATTTATAGATTTTATGTTGTTTTGAATCGGTAATAAAAACTTGATTTAAAGCATTAATCGTCAAATCATTTAGAAAATGTTTAGTGCTGTCTATCAATTCAAACGTCTTGACAAGTTTCTTTTGGGTTATATCAAAAACAAAAAGCGAAGATGTCAAGGAATCTGCATTGAGGTCGTTGGTTAAAGCAAATAATAAATTGCCTTTTGCAAAAAGCCCCACGCCTGATTTAAAACCGTATTGATTAGACTCAATAAAGTCACTGATTTTATTGTTGTTGATATCGAATTGAACAATTTTATTTTTATGAATACTACTCATAAAAACAGTTTGTCCGCTTATAGTAATACCTTCTGGTATTAAATCCGTACTATCCACCAAACTTATCTTTTCAATGGAACTTCTTTGGCAACCAAAGAAAACAGCGGATAGAGAAAATAGAAAATATTTCAGCATACTTAAAATAGAATTTACAATTGAAAAAAGTACAAAATACTGAGGGACCTCCTTTTCAAAATTCTCCCTCAATCGGTTGATACAATTTCAAACCCTTTTCCAACTTTTCCATTGCTTTTGCAATCCGATTGACACGTGTTTCTAAGGTTTTGCTCTCATAAACCCAATCAATGTAATGTTTTTTGGAGGATTCACTAAACGATTCAAAAACTTTGTGCGCTTTTGGCGACTCTAACAAACAAACCAAAAACTCTTCGGGAATGACCAACGGACTATCATCGTGATACAAGATTATATGAACCCAATCGCCTTCTTCTTTCTTTATTTTTTTCCGAATCTCCGCTTTAATGGGCATAAACATATTGCCCGTTTTCATCGTCCAAAGTTTAAATTGCTTGATTTCGTAACCGTCAATCGTTCCACGAACAGGCACCCACCCGAAAGGCTGTTTGAGGTGTTTTGGAATATTCGGAAACTCCACAAACGACCAGCCACCTTTCATTTGCATTTTTTGAATGACATATTTTTCGTTGACTATGGGTGTTTCCATAATGGGTATTATTTTTTTAATAAATTTTTCAATCGTTCAATCTCCGCAATCAGCATCGGAATATCTTGCCTTGCGTGAGCGATAAAATCTTGATCGGCGTTGGTTGCGCCAGTCAAATAAATGTCTTCGCCACGAGTTTCGCTCCAAATATTTTCGCCTTTTGCGATGCCTGTCATAATAAAACTACTGCCACTTTCGCAATCCCGACCCTCGATAAAAGAGACCCACGGCGCAACAGAAGTGGCTTCAAAACGGATTTTCATAGCCACAATTTCCGCATCCATTTTTGTCCACGAAAATATTTCTAAAACCGCCTCATTTTTAACATCAAACACAATATCCTTAGGATGCCAATTGGGGCTATCAATCGCTTGAATCAAATCACCTTTGATACTTTTGAGTTCAATAAAGTCGAAAAAACGTTCAAAAATACCAATTTCGCTTCGTTTTACATCAAAAAAGGCTATTTTTTGCTTCAAATAACCTTCTAAATTTCTTACCCAAATCGGAAAATAAATTTTTGAATTGCCCTGCCAAAGCGCATTTCCTACGCTGCGTTCATGCAACAAAAAGGGTTCTTCACGTTCATTTTTTAAATAAATAGAACAAAAATATGCCCCACCCATCGCTTGTTCAGACATTTCGCCGAAAGTAATTTCGAGTTTTTTGTTGGGAGAAATGATGTTTTTATTAGTCATTTTTTTTAGAAATTTTGCTAAAAATAAGGTCTAATTTTCAGCTTGACGAAGATAAGAATCATTGATGTTTGCTGACATCGTTAAACTGCCAAAGCACGTTCACAATCTGCCACCTACCATTCACTTTTACGATGTGCATATAGTCAATCCACTCATCAGCAATCAATTTTACGGATGCAGTTCTCTCCGAAACATCTAAAAACTTTACCTCTTTTTTAGGGTTTTTAGGAAAGTGCTTTCCATCAGCATTGTAGGTTTCAGCCACAATAACCATGACTTCGGCAGTTGTTTCACGGACATATTCTATTTTCGATTCTTTATCGCGCCAAAAAGTCCGTTTAACCAAACGAGGGTGTAGAGCCTTTTTCATTTGTTCGCCATTGGGGGTGTGTTGTGAAACGATATAATCTAAGGCAGCCCTTTCAATATCTAAGGTGTCTTGCTTCGTTTGAGCTTTTGTTATTGTATTTATCGACAACAAGGCTATGAGTGTGAAACTCAATTTTAAGATAAATTTCATTGAAAATAGTTTAAATTTATTGAAAATTACTTGGAATACTGAGGGGGTCATCCGTCCTTTTTTTTCTCCTCTTTTTGATTTCCTTCAACTGTTTTTTAATGGTTTTTTCCTTTTCTCGCTTGCGCTGCGCCTTTTGTTTTTCTTCAAATTTGCGCTCAATATCATATTGTTTTTGAAATAAATTTTGCCTTTTTTTATATCTTTCAATCAAATCAATAGCATCTTGCATTTTATGTGGTACGAAGCCAATGCCTTGACAACCACAGGAATATATATTGTATTTATTATCAATTAAATATTTAATACAAGCCCATTGCTCATTTTTTGTCTTCACGGGTAGGCGCAAATCACGTCCAAGATTTGCCATTTCGCCACCACAATTGGGGCAACGAAAATCTTTACCAATGTCTTCACCTCGCTTGACGGCGGCGGCCACTTCATCGGGTTTTACATCCCCTAAATTGCGGCGTTTGAAACCAATTTGACAGTTGAAACAGCCGTAGGTGAGCTTGTAATTGTAAAAGCCGTATCTGCACATTTTCTAATTGAAAATTTTTATTTTTTACGGTAAAAATTGATGTAAATTTCAAACTTGCGTGAAGTTAAAATGTGTTTATCTCTGAAACCATTTATAGTGTTCTTGCAGCAAATCAATAAACTCAATACGCTCTTTTAATTCTTTATGTGTTGAAATAAAAACATGTATAATATCTTTATTTTCAATGTTTTGCGCAAATTTCATGTAGATAACATCCTTTTTACCGTAGTGCAAACCACCCGACCATTTATCGAGTTTATGATGGTCGGTATTTGCCAAATCCGCTTCCATACCGTCCATTTCACCGTCCATAAAATCATAGTCAATCAGCAATGCCAGCATATCAACTACCATCGTAAATTTATGTCGATAAAACCAAAAACTGTAATCAAAATCAGGATTAAATTGCTTCATTTTTTCTATTTTTTTGTCAAAATATGGAGTACAGCGACATCCCGAAAACCTACGGGACTGAGGGGGTACTTAAAGCCAATTCCACCGCCTTTGTCGCATGAATCTCCGTTGTGTCAAATAAAACAGCATTCGTAAATTCGTTGGTAATCAACAGCCCAATTTCCGTACAACCCAAAATAATGCCTTCCGCACCTTGCGCCAAAAGGTCGTTAATAATGGTCAAATAAGCCAATCTCGACTCGTTAGTAACCACGCCTTTGACCAATTCTTCATAAATAATTTTATGGATAATATCCCGTTGCGCCTCGTTTGGAATAATGGATTCAACGCCGTGTTTTTCCGACAATCTGCCCTTCAAAAAGTCTTGTTCCATCGTGAATTTTGTCCCCAAAAGACCAATTTTTTTCATGCCTTTTTCTTTAATCGCTTCGGCAGTCACGTCCGCAATATGCACGAGTGGAATGCTCACACTTGCTTCAATGTTGTCGGCTAATTTGTGCATCGTGTTGGTGCATAAAACGATGAAATCGACCCCGCCACGTTCCAATCTTTGCGCCGCATCCGCCATCATTTCACCGAGTTTTGCCCAATCGCCTTTGTGTTGCAATTCGGCAATTTCGCCAAAATCAACGGAGTACATCAAGCATTGGCAAGAATGTACACCCCCCAATTTTTCTTTCACTTTTTGATTCACAATTTTGTAGTAAATGACGGAACTTTCCCAAGACATGCCACCTATTAGACCTATTACTTTCATATAACTATTTGATTTTGAATGATTTACGTTAATTTTAAGATTGCTTAACCGCCGTCACTTCAATCTCAATTTTTATTATTTCATTCAATAAATTGGCACAAATCACGGTGCAAGCGGGTCGAATATCGGCGAAATAATGCCGAATTGTGGCATGGCATTTTTCAAAATCCTGAGCATTGGGCACAATATATTGCACCCGCACAACATCTTTCAAAGAAGACCCCGCTTGTGCAAGAGCATATTCAATGTTCTTAAATGTCTGTTCCGTTTGCGCCACAATGTCGTCCGAAATAGTCATTTTCGCATAATCGTAACCCGTGCAACCCGATACGAAAACCATTTTATCGACTACAACGGCTCTCGAAAAAGAGACCTCTTTTTCAAAAACTGAACCTGTACTAATGAGTTTTTTTTCCATTTTTTTTAATTATTTTTCTAAAAATATGATGCCTTTGGCTTCATCAAGCTGCAAGCATGACTGAGGGGGTACTAAGCTCCATACTTCAATCTATTTGTTCTTTTTTGATAAAAGAAAATCAAAAAGTATAATGCGCCAAAACACTTTTATAATGTTCAAATTTCGCCTCATTATTTGTCGCAAAAACATACATACCCGCAAACATTACAAGGCAATCATCATCCACCAAATAGTATGAATGAGTTGCGCCATAAATATAGTTTTTATCCAACCAAAGTGGCTCAACTTTTTTGAAAAATGCTTTGATTTCATCTATATTTTCATATTCAAAACCAAAATAAAATTTCAAATTAAAACCAATTTCTTGCAGCGCAAAAGTTGTCAAAAAAGCACCCATGGAGTGGGGGAGAAACCGACTTTTATGCGGCTCAATTCTATCATAAAAATAAATTTTTTGAACGTCTAAATCCGTCTGACAAAACCAATTACTTTGATTTTCTTTTACAAAGGTAAAAGGCGATTCCTCCAATTTTAAATCTTGATACGGCACCAATCGGTATTGATTGGCGAAGAAGCGAATGGTCTCAAAAGCGCAATCATGTTTGGCATAAAAAGCATCAATTGCGTAGAGTTCTTTCAAGGCAAGAGGCAATTTTGGATGATATTTATCTAAATCAAAATCATCTAATTTTACGTCAAAAAGCCTTGAAATAACCCTTTTTAAGCCCAAAATGGGCGTGTTTTTACTGATTTTCATATCCCGAATTATCCATTAAATATCTGGTTCAAAGATAAAAGTTAACGTCATGGAGCGCAAAGAAGACCCATCCGAATAGAGATTATCACACACAATCATCTCGTGTTTATCCGTGTAATTCTTACGCCATGTCGTCGTTTTACCCATGAAATCAACCACTTTTGGTTCGCCAAAAATAGCCGTCAATTCGTCGGGAGTCATATCGAAACGCACGCCAAACGGCATACTATCCGTGCGTTTTTTTGTGAACTCAATCATCGTAAATTGAGCGATAAAACTGCCTTCACGGGCGGCAGGAATGGGCTTCAAATATGGGCTATAACCACCCATGCCGAAGTACAATCGAATACAATGTTTTTCGATTTTATCTTTCAAATTTGAGTTGTTTGCCGTGCAAGTGATGCTCTTTGGATACGTCACATTCCACTCCGTCAGAAGGTCTTTAATTTCTTTGTCTTCGATGCTTTTTCCCAACAATGGGAGTAGTTTTTCAATCATAAATTAGGCTATTAAATTTGTAAAAATGAAAAATAATAAATACCCTGCGGGGCCAAACATAAGTGCTAATAAAAAACAAGGTATTTGTAGCCAATGACTCATTCCTAAGGCATTTGCTTGTGTTTTGATATATAAACCAATCATTAAGTCAAATGCCAAATAATGCACCCAACCGCCTAAGACTGATTTTGGGTTTTTAAACAAATTCATGACACCTTCTAAATCTTTGAAGCTGCCCCTTGGGTACTTTTCACCCTCAATATTTTTATGTATAAACAAAATATAAACGTAAAAAAGGGATAAAACAACGGCGATAACGTTTTTTATAACCGTATCAGCCAAATGCCAAGTTGGTAAAAATAGTAATATTACCCAACCAAACATGGCTATAATCGTGTTAATTTTGAATAGACTTGATAGAATTTTCATCTAAAATTATTTAACTGCATTTTAGAATTAGACACACTTAAAATAGATTTATTTTGCTCAAATGTAGATTAAAAATCGATAAAATACTGAGGGGTCTATTTTTTTTACCAAACACCGTACAAATTCCTCTATTCATCGAATACTTAATGTAAAACGCAATCGTCTCTAAAAGAATATCTAAATTTGTGCGCTATTCAATTTGATAGAATTAATAAAATATTTAAATGAAGTTTTTTATACTAAATTTTAGCTTCACGCTATTTACCCTTTCTGTTTTTGCTCAAAAAAAGAATGAACAATATCAGTTGACTGTTAATAGAGCCACAACTGCAATGAATATAGATGGTGTAATGGATGAAAAAGCATGGGAAGTTGCTGCCATCGCCAAAGATTTCAACATGGTTTTACCGATGGATACAAGCCTTGCGCAGGTAAAAACGACCGTCCGTATGACCTACGATGACAATAATTTGTATATAATTGCTGAGTGCTTCAAGGGTAAAAAAGGGGCGGATATGGTTGAGTCGTTGCGTCGAGATTTTGGCTTCCAAAAAAATGATAATTTTATTGTTTTCATGGATCCATTTAATGACCTCACAAATGGTTTTGCCTTCGGGGCAAACGCCGTGGGTGCGCAGTGGGACGGTATCATGTTTGAAGGTGGAAAAATGGATTTGAGTTGGGATAATAAATGGACTTCGGAGGTGAAAATGTATGCCGATAAATGGGTTTTTGAAGCGGCAATTCCTTTCAAATCCATTCGATATAAAAAAGGTATTACCAATTGGGGTATCAATTTTAGTAGAAATGATTTAAAAACGACAGAAAAATCGGCTTGGGCTCCCGTGCCACGTCAATTTCCTACGTCTTCACAGGCATATTCGGGTAACTTGGTTTGGGATGCCGCACCACCCTCTGCGGGCATGAACGTCTCGGCAATTCCATACATTTTAGGCGGTTTGACGAAGGATATTGCAGGTCAAAAACCAAGTATTTTCAAGAAAGATATTGGCGGTGATGCCAAAATTGCAGTTACCTCCTCATTGAATTTGGATGTGACTTTGAACCCCGATTTTTCGCAAGTAGAAGTGGATAGACAGCAACTGAATTTTGATAGATTTGAGTTGAATTTTCCAGAAAGACGACAATTTTTTCTTGAAAATGGCGATTTATTCTCCAATTTTGGCTATGCTTCTATTCGTCCGTTCTTTTCACGGCGTATTGGTTTGAATGTGCCGATTCAGTTTGGCGCACGTTTGAGTGGTAGAATCAACGAAAAATGGCGGATTGGTTTGATGAATATGCAGACCAATAATGTCCCCGAAACAGGTTTACCAAAGCAAAATTTTTCTGTTTTGGCACTCCAAAGAAAAGTTTTTACCCGTTCAAATATTGGTTTTTTGGCGGTCAATAAAGAGTCCCTAAATTATAACCCAAATGATAGTTCTGTTTTAAAATATTCAACTTTTAACCGCAATATTGGCTTTGAATATAATTTGGCTTCTTCCAATAATGCGTGGACGGGAAAGGCTTTTTTTATGAAATCTTTTAGTCCCAATACTACAGGAAATGGTGTGACACATGCCGCAAATTTGCAGTACAGCAGTAGAAATTGGAACTTGGGCTGGCAACACGAATACGTGAGTGCGGATTACAACGCCGAGGTTGGCTTTGTGCAAAGAAAAGGGTATGTAAAGCTGAATCCACAAGTCACTCGTTTGTTTTTTCCAAAATCGGGTTCCATTTTGACCCACGCTATTAATTTCGGAACGGGTATTTATCTAAGTGAATCGCTCAAAAATTTGGATAACGAAACCTATATGGCATACAATCCAACGTTTAGAAACAGAGCTTCGGCAACGCTTTGGGTCGCTCGGAATTACATCAAACTTTTTGAGGCTTTTGACCCCACTTATTTTACGGGTGCAAAAATAGCGAGTGGTTCAGAACACACGTGGTATGCCTTCGGAACGGAGTTCATATCGAAACCGCAAAGCGTTTTTACGTATCAATTTTCCTCTCGGTATGGTGGTTTTTTTGCCAATGGCACACGGCTCAATTTAACCACCGAATTGGGTTATCGTTTTCAACCTTACGTGAGTTTGGCGATGAATGCCAGCTACAATGACATTCGTTTGCCCGAGCCTTTGAAGAATACAAAATTTTGGCTCATAGGCCCCAGAATGGATTTGACAATGACCAATAAATTGTTTTTTACGACCTTCGTGCAGTATAACGGACAACAGAAAAACGTGAATTTAAACACCCGGTTTCAATGGCGTTACAAACCCGCTTCCGATTTGTTTATCGTTTATACGGATAATTATTTGCCCGCTCCTTTTGCCGTGAAAAATCGGTCTTTGGTTTTGAAATTGACTTATTGGTGGAATATTTGAGTTGAATTAAGAATTAAAAATAGGGAATTAAAAACAGTGCAAAATATTGAAAATCAAGGGTTTAGGGGTTAAATACTGAGGGATGTACTATTATTTTTTCTCCATAAAATCCAAAATAAACCCATCCACTTGCTTATTCCGCAGGCGATGCCCAAAACCTTCTGTAGGTATAAACACCGAATTGTCCCAAGCGGAGTGAATTTTTTCACCGTCCGAAAAAGGGATTAATTCATCGCCTTTATCATGAATAATCAAGGCTTTTTCCGAAAACTGTTTTGCAAAATTCGCTCCTGTCAATTCCTTGGGAGAACCACCCAAATTGGTTGTCACGTAATCATAAAAAGCATTCCGAACCCGTTGATTCACCTTGATATAAGACAAATAGTAATCAAAAACAACGCTGTTATCGGATAATGCAGCCATCAAAACTACCTTCGATACTGAGGGGTGCTCAAAATTGCTCAGATAAAATGTTGTCGTATAGCCGCCCACCGAATGACCCACAATTGCCGTGGGTTGGTGCTTTTTTACGACTTCATGCATCATATAGGCATACAAAATCGGATTGAAAAATGGGTTGCCCGAAGCCCCGTGTGCGGGTGCGTCCAAAGCGATGATACTGTATTTATTTTTTTTCAAAAGAGAAATAAGCGACTGCCAACGGGCGGCATTGCTTTCCCAACCATGCAACAACAAAACGGGAGGTTTTTCTCCTGCCCAAAAATAGGTTTGAATAGCGGTATCTTCAAAGTACAAAACTTCTTGTTTTGACAAGGCTAAATACTTTTTTTGTTCTTCATTCAGTTGCCCTTTGCGTGGCTTGCTGAATATTTCAAAGGCTTTTTGACCGCCTTTTTTGAAGTTGAGAAAAGTTATAAGATTTAGGTATTTACGGATTAAAAAAAGGATAATTGGTAGTGTTAGTTTTTTCATAAATTCGTAAGGTAAAAATGGAAATTCTCCGAGGATTTCAAATCCTCGGAGAATTAGGAACGTTTACAACTTTAGTTTTAATAATTTTCATTAAAAAACAAGTAAAATACTGAGGGGGCCTTTTACCCATACCATTATACTTAATTTTTTATTGAAATTAATGGTCATTCAACGGCAAACCACGCTTTTGAAACTCCGTCCAATTCAAATATTCATCGCCCACCCGTTGCTCAACCATCGTGATACAATCTTCGACGGGGCAAACCAATTTGCATAAATTACAACCCACGCAATCAGGTTCTTTAATCGTATATTCGTTGTAAGGAGAGCCTTTTAGAATGTTTATTGCCTGATGACTCGTGTCCTCACACGTCACATAACACAAGCCGCAATGGATACATTTTGATTGGTCAATGTTCGCCACGATGTGAAAATTCATGTCCAAACGCTCCCAATCTGTCACTTTTTTCACCGAAAGCCCGACAAAATCATCTATGTTTTTAAACTTTTTTTCATCCATCCAATTGGATAAACCACTTGTCAAATCTTCAATAATTCTAAACCCATATTTCATCACGGCGGTACAAATTTGCACATTCGTTGCGCCCAAAAGCATGAACTCAACCGCATCTTGCCAAGTCGTCACGCCGCCAATACCCGATATGGGGATTTTATTAAAAGTTGCATTTTTGCTTAGAGAATGAAGGAATTTCAAGGCAATTGGCTTCACTGCGGGCCCACAATAGCCGCCATAAGCCGACTGCCCACCCACGTTTGGACGTACCTCGAAAGTATCCAAATCCACACCCGTTATACTCTGAATGGTGTTGATTAAAGACAAACCATTAGTACCCGCTTGCGCCACCGCCGTAGCCGTGGGCGTAACGGAATGGACATTGGGCGTGAGTTTCGTGATGACAGGCAAGGTCGCTTTTTCCATCACCCATTCGACAATCCTTTTGGCAATTTCGGGGTTTTGTCCAACCGCTGAACCCATGCCTCGCTCACTCATGCCATGCGGGCAACCGAAGTTCAATTCGATGCCGTGTGCGCCTGTGTCTTCGGTTTGTTTTATCAACTCATGCCATGCCTCACGACTGTTTTCAGCCATCAGTGACACCACCATTGCACGGTCGGGAAACTCTTTTATGACTTCACGGATTTCTTTGAGGTTAATACTGAGGGGCCTATCTGAAATGAGTTCTATATTATTAAAACCCATAATGCGTTTGCCGCCATAATCCACGGACGAATAGCGTGACGACACGTTTTTGACTTGTGGCCCCAGCGTCTTCCAAACCACGCCGCCCCAACCTGCTTCAAGCGCACGTAAAACGTTGATTTTTTTATCGGTCGGTGGGGCAGAAGCCAACCAAAAAGGGTTGGGCGATTTGATGCCGAGGAAGTTGGATTTTATATTTGCCATAATTTATATTTCTATTTCTATTAAATTGTTTTAAAAATTCTGTTTTTGTTTTACAAAGAAAGTAAAATTTGTATTATTTTTGTATTTCAAAATTAAAAGTAAACTTATCATGGGATTAACATACGCAAACATCACATTACAAAACGGCGGGGATGCAGAAGACTTTCGCCGTAATATGATTGGCGAAGACGAGATTCGCCAAGTAGAAATCC
>JAYTMW010000780.1:0-1553 GCA_043728105.1 Saprospiraceae bacterium
TAAATTCGTAAATTGGAAAAATTCGTGGCTCAAAATCATTTTATTTTTGCATAAAACAAATCCAAAATTCGTAAATTCGTAAATTGGAAAAATTCGTAGCTCAAAATCATTTCATTTTTGTATAAAACAAACCCAAAATTCGTAAATTCGTAAATTGGAAAAATTCGTAGCTCAAAATCATTTCGTTTTTTCAAAATTTCCAATAACTTGCACAAAAAAATAAGCAGCATGAATATTGAACAAACAACCCAAATAAGAGAAGGCGAAGAAATTGACAATCTCCGTTTGAACGCCTATCTACAAAAAGAAATTCCTGACTTTGGTCACATCGAAACCATCACGCAATATAAAGGTGGTTTTTCAAATTTGACCTACCTCATAGAAACCATTGACGGCGATTATGTCTTACGCCGACCACCGCACGGAGCGAGTGCAAAAGGTGGACATGACATGGGGCGTGAATTTCGGGTATTGCGTTTGTTGCAAAAAGCAGGTTTCTCAAAAGTGCCGACACCCCTCAGTATTGAAGAATCTGAAGAAGTTTTGGGAACACCTTTTTACATCATGGAAAGACTTGACGGCATCATTTTGAGGTCAAAAGATGCTCAAAATGCTACTTTATCGCCTGAAACTATGCGGCATCTTTCTAAGCGATTGATTGATAATTTGGCTCAAATTCATAGTATTGACATTGAAAAAACGGGTTTAGTGCAATTAGGCAAACCCGAAGGCTATGTCCGCCGACAGGTAGAAGGTTGGATTGAACGCTACGGAAAAGCCCAAACTGACGATGTTATCAACATGGAAGACACGGCAGCTTGGTTGATGAAAAACGACCCTCGCCCGCAAACGCCTACGTTTCTTCACAACGATTACAAGTTTGATAACGTGGTTTGGAACAATAGCCTTACGGAAATTATCGGTGTTTTGGATTGGGAAATGGCAACAGTGGGCGACCCGCTTATGGATTTGGGTGCAGCCTTAGCGTGGTGGAGTGAACCAAGCGATGGTGATTTTTCAAAAATGATGAATCTCACGTGGCTCAATGGCACTTTGACACGTCAACAAGCGGCGGATAGGTATGCTGATAAAACGGGTCGTGATTTGAGTGATATTTTGTTTTACTACGTTTTTGGTTTGTATAAAAATGCTGTTATCGGGCAACAGATTTATGCCCGTTGGAAAAAAGGATTGACCAAAGATGATAGGTTCTCTGGACTGATTTATGGCGTTTTTGAATTGTCGAAAATGGCGATGAATGCTATTGAATCTGGAAAATTGTAATCCATAAAGTGTTGATTTTCAATTGAATAGACAAAGGAAAAACAACTTGCTTCAGGTTTAAAACTCTGTCCATTACCCACAAGTTCGTTCCAATTCATAGTTCCATAGGAACGGTTCATATTGTAGCCGTGGATTTCAATCTACGGTTTATAACAATGCCGTTTTTTAAAAGTTCCGTAGGAACGGCGCATGTAAAATAAATTATATGTACCGTTCCTACGGAACTCAATTAATTATCGTTGCTTATTTTACCGTGGATTGAAATCCAC
>JAYTMW010000781.1:0-4714 GCA_043728105.1 Saprospiraceae bacterium
GCTTCGGCTTGGCGACAAGCTTTTACGCCCTTGATTTCAGCCAATGGCAATTTCGGAATATTCACATTTAAAAGCTTGGCTTTCAATGTATTACGCAACATAAATTCGCATATTTGTTTAATAAAAGGCTTGCACGGCTCAAAATCAGCGTCAAAAGAAAAATCTAAAAGGGAGAAACCGACGGACGGAATGCCTTCAATGCTCGCTTCCATTGCCGCCGACATTGTGCCACTGTAAAGGATGTTTATAGCGGCATTAGAACCATGATTTACCCCACTCACGCAAAGGTCAATTTGTCGTCCTTTTAGCACCACATGCTTTGCCAGTTTTACACAATCTACGGGCGTTCCTGAACACGAGTATGCCTGCAAATGTGGGAAATTTTTCTTATCTTGGTTCAATCGAATGGGGTCGCTAATCGTCAAAGCATGCCCTTTAGCGGATTGCGGCGAGTCGGGTGCGACGATAACGACCTCTCCTATTTCTTGAACCACTTCAATCAACGCTCGAATGCCTGGGGCAAAAATGCCGTCATCGTTGACGACTAAAATCAATGGTTTTTTCATAAAAATACTGAGGGGGTGCTTTTATTTGTGATTGATTATTGAGTTATTCTATTTATTCGTTAAAAATTCTATTCATTCTGATTTACTTTGCAAAACTAATTGTTATCATTTAAAAACCACACTTTTGGACTATAAAGAAATTATTACTTCCATAAAACAACGGCAATTTAAACCCGTCTATTTTTTTCACGGCGATGAGGCATATTTCATTGATGCCCTCACTGATGTCATCGAAAATGGCGTATTGAGCGAAGGTGAAAAATCGTTCAACCAGACCATTCTTTATGGTAAAGATGTGGACGCACAAACGGTTGCTGATAACGCCCGACGCTACCCTATGATGTCGGAATTTCAAGTCATTATTTTGAAGGAAGCACAGGACATGAAAACCCTTGCTCAGCTTCAAAGTTACGTCGAGAAACCCCTCAGTAGTACGGTGCTTTGTATCGCCCACAAGCATAAAAAATTGGATATGCGGACGGCTTTTGCAAAGGCTATCAATAAGAACGCCGTGGTGTTTGAGTCGAAGTCTTTGTATGAAAATCAAGTACCCGATTTTATACGTAACTGGTTGAAAGACAATAAGTTACAAATAGAAACACCCGCTTTAGATTTAATGATTGAATATCTCGGAACGGACCTCGGCAAGGTAATAAACGAGTTAGAAAAGCTCAAGTTGAACGTGAAAGAAGGCGGCTCAATTAATGCTGAACACATCGAAAAATTCATCGGCATTAGTCGAGAATACAACGTGTTTGAGTTGCAAAAAGCCTTGGCTCAACGCAATGTTTTGCAAGCAAATCGTATCGTTAATTATTTCACCGAAAACCCAAAAGATGCGCCTTTTGTGATGCTCGTGGGCAATCTTTTCAACTACTTTTCAAAGGTTTATCAATTGGCTTTTTTGAGCAATATGAACCCAATGGAGCAAGTAAAAACGTTGGGTTTACGCTCCGAATGGTTTTTGAATGAATATAAAATGGCTTTAAAAAATTATCCTCGCCCCCATTCAGAACGCATCATTAATTTATTGAAAGAATATGATTTGAAATCAAAAGGGGTAAATGCCGACAATGTTGCCGAAGGAAGTTTAATGAAGGAGCTAATTTTTAAAATTTTGCACGTATAAACAATGTTTGAACTTATATTTTAGACAAAAAAGCCTAAATTTGTAATTTTTGTGTAAGGTTTTAATTATTCTTGTTTCGACATAATTTTTTTATGAAGATAAACCACGGAGACTCGTGGTCTTGAATTTAATTTTTAAATGGTTATGAGTACGCTGTCTAAGTCGGGAGCTTTGAAAATTCCCGACTTGGGACGGTTATTTTGGCGTAATGAGTAATGCATCATTGAAGGTCACACGAATCCTCAAATTGCGGAGCGGATGTTTTTTTCAGTCAATATCTTGAAGACGAAGTTGACAAATATTTTCTTTAAATTAGATGAGGATTTTCGCAATGCAGCGGTCAATCAAGTGCGAAATTTGATGCCCTAATTTTTAAAAATACTGAGGGGGTCACTAAGCGTGAAATTATATTGATTGAGTCCTAAGGAATGATGAAACAATAAAGTATTATTTTAAGATGATACTTTATTATTTCATCATTCCTAAATGTAAATACGGGTTATAATTTATCTTTCAAAGCCATCAATCGTTGTTTAACCGCTTCTAAACTTTCAATAGCCTGATGTAATTGAATCATGCTTTTTTGTTGGGCAAGAAATTCTTTTTTAGCTTCGTCTAAAGGCATGCCTTTGTCTTTTATCAACGTATTTATCAGACGCATTTGAGCCACTTCTAACGGATTTAAAGTACCATTTTCTCTTTTGGGCAAGTCAAATTCTTCTTCCCAAAAGCGTATCATGCTTTTTGAAACACCAAGTTGGGCAATGACTTCTTCCAACAAAATGGATTTATGTGAATCTCTTTTTGACATATTTTAAATACAAAAATCACAAATATAAAACACGAAATTAGTGTTTATAACATGATTTACACCAATTTGAACCACGAATTTTACGAATTACCGAATTTCACGAATAACGATAGAAATAAATTCGAGTAAGTGCAAGGACAAAATTAAACACATAGGCACTTATGGCACATAGTATAATACATAAATCCTTAATAATCAACACTTTATACAACTATATGTGTTATAAGTGCCTATGTGTTTAGTAGGGGGAAGTTCCCATTTGATGTATTTACTCACTGTTTTGTGCTGCGCACAAAAGGCGTGCTTGGAAGTTTTCTCTTTTGGGTTGAACTAATTTTTTCAAATGGAAATTTTGAAAAAATTTCCATTTGAAAAAATTAGTTCAACCCGTTTATTCCTTTTTTGAGTACGCCTTTTAGCCAAGCTAAAACAGTGAGTAAATACATCAAATGGGAAATACACCCGTTTAATGTCAAATAACTTTGTCTTGACACTTATTTTTAATTCTTTTTATAATAAATTTCATTCCAACGCAGCTCGTTTCTGAATTGCCGCAAATCTGTTTTAGCATCAATCATAGCTAATTCTACGCCTAACATTGAAGCAAAATCCTCCCAATATTCTGCCGTCAGATTCTGGGAATAGACGGTGTGATGCGCACCTCCAGCATAAATCCAAGCGGCGCAACCTGTTTGCATATCGGGCAAAGGTTTCCACAAAACTCTTGCGACAGGTAATTTAGGTAAAGGCTCAACAAGTTCAATGGCTTCCACTTCGTTAACAATCAGACGAAAACGATTGCCCATTTGCACCATCGAAATGTTGCGGGCTGCGCCTCCAGCGGCATCAAAAACCAACCGTACAGGGTCTTCTTTTCCACCAATACCCAAGGGATGAATTTCACAAGTCGGTTTATTTTTAGCAATTGAGGGACAAATTTCGAGCATGTGTGCGCCTAAAACGAAATTGTTTTGCGGTTCAAAATGATAGGTGTAATCTTCCATAAATGAATTGCCACCCGCCATGCCACTTGCCATCACTTTTGCCGCCCGAACAAGTGCGGCCGTTTTCCAATCGCCTTCTGCACCAAAGCCATAACCCGCAGCCATCAGTCTTTGCGATGCAATGCCGGGCAGCTGCTTCATGCCGTGTAAATCTTCAAATGTGTTGGTATATCCCTTGAAATTGCCTTGAATTAAGAAGTTTTTTAAACCTATTTCAATCTTTGCGGCATCTTTGAGCGCATTTCTTTTTTCTCCTTTAGGCAACATATTCTTCTGTAAATCATAATTTTCGTCGTATTCTGCCACTAAATTGTCAACATCATTATCAGAAACAGCATCAATATATTGCGCCAAATCCCCTACTCCATAGCCATTGACAGAGTATCCAAATTGCAATTCCGCTTCCACTTTATCCCCTTCAGTGACCGCAACTTGACGCATGTTGTCTCCAAAACGAGCGAATAGTGCGCCTTGCCAATCAGAAAAAGCGGCGGCGGCTCTTGTCCATACGTTGAGGCGTTCCAATACTGAGGGGTCTTGCCAATGACCGACAATTAGTTTGTGTTCCAATCTCATGCGTGATATCATGAATCCAAACTCACGGTCGCCGTGGGCAGATTGATTGAGATTCATAAAATCCATATCTATGGAAGAAAAAGGTATATCTCGGTTGAATTGTGTGTGCAAATGACACAATGGTTTTTGCAAGGCTTGTAAGCCTCGAATCCACATTTTTGCGGGTGAAAAAGTGTGCATCCACGCAACAATGCCGATACAATTTTCAGCTGTATTGACCTCTTGGCAGAGCTTATAAATTTCATCAGGCGTTTTTACAACGGGTTTGAAGGTTATTTTAACTGGAATTGTTTTATTAAAATCAAAAGATTTGGCAATCTCTTGAGCGTGTTCCGCCACAGTTTTTAAAACGTCTTCTCCATACAAATGTTGACTGCCTGTTACGAACCAAACTTCAAGTTTGGATAAATCTATCATAAGAGTTGGGTAGTTTATGTTTGATAACTAAAATTGATATGAACAATTGTGAAGTGTTTTCTCCAAAATATAACTAAGTAATGAGCAAATAATAAATAGGTCTTTTTTTTTAAAACACATAGGCACATAGGACACATAGTTTTTAGAAGTAATTTTTATAATTCATTGATAATCAAACGATTATACATTAATCTATGTGTCCTATGTGCCT
>JAYTMW010000782.1:0-3020 GCA_043728105.1 Saprospiraceae bacterium
TATACTCTCGAATCTGACCTGTCTAATCTCAAAGTTGAAATTAAACTATCTATTAAAATAATTTCTCTCTAACGTAATTATTATTTCTATTATAACTCATCAAATCACATCACTGTAACTCGACTCGCTATCCTGTCCAAATTTGTCAATGAACTCTTTCAAAACGATTGCTTTTTTCGGTGTCCTACTCTCTTCAGACCGTGATTTTTTACAACCGTTTTTTTTATCTTTTTATAACCGCTTTCGGTTACAATTATTCAACTCATTTCGCTTTTTCTGTTAGCGGGTGCAAAAGTACGATTTGTTTTTTAGTATCCTAATTTTTTCAAAAATTTTTTGAATTATTTTGAAAAAAGTTTTCAACATCAATTCATTCCTAAATCTCAAATAATACCTCGTTTTCCTTTACCAAAACTTTATTTGGTATGCCTTTTTTGTTAGCGGCTGCAAAGATACAACTTATTTTTTAACCAGCAAGTTTTAATAGATTTTAATTAATTTTTCTTTTAAAACTTTCTAAACAAATACGTATCATCACTTCTTTTAATCTTTCATTTTTTACTACCAAAACTTTATTTGGTGCGCCTTTTTCTTTTGGCGGTGCAAATATAGGACGGGGTTTTATACCATGCAAGTATTATTGATTTTATTTTCCATAAAAGATTTACGAAAATATCGAAATCAAACATAAAACGTTGGTAATCAATTACTTAGCAATAAAATAAACTTTCAAATAAATCCAAAATAAATGACCCCCTCAGTATTTTTAGCATTTTCGCTTACAATGGGTCTGATATTAAAAGACAACCTATTGGAGCATCAAAACTCAATTTGCCCTCTAAAATAGTTCCAAAGCACGTCATCTTGCGGAAATGCCTTCAAAAACAGCTTTTCGCCCGTCCGTGGATGCTTCATTCTCAATCGCCAAGCGTGTAAATGAATCGCTTTGTTTTCATTCGAGCGTCGTGCGCCATATTTCACGTCACCTTTTATAGAACAACCAATTGCATTGAGTTGCGCTCGTATTTGATGATGCCGTCCTGTCATCAATTTTACCTCCAAAAGTACATATCTATCACTCTTACTCCTTATTATATAGTGTAGTTCAGAACGCTTCGTATCCTGTGCTTCCTTTTCAAAAACTTTGGAGGTATTTGTCTTCGCATTCTTCCTCAAATAATGAATCAAAACATCAGATTCTTTGGGCGGGCTTTTCTCAACAATAGCTAAATAGGTTTTCTCCATAGCCTTATCTTGAAATTGCTTTGATAGCAATGCCGCCGTCTCTGCATCTTTGGCAAAAACGACTATGCCACTCGCTACCCTATCTAACCGATGGATAACGAATAATTTGACACCAACGCACTGTTCCATTATTTGTAAAAGAGACGCATCGCCCGTGAGGTCGGGCTGCGTGGGTATAGTCGCAGGTTTATTGACGACACATATATATACGTCATCGAAAAGTATCCACTCTTTCATACGCTTGGGTGAAGACTATTTAACTTCTTCAAAGTCCGTGAAATCACCGAGCTTGTTTGATTTTTTGTCGTCGGGTTTTTTATCGTGGATGTGCCGATGCTCCACAACTATCTTTGGCGTGAATAATACTCGATAGAGAAAAATCAATAACGCTAAATAAAAAGCATATTTCATTGGTAATGATGAATTATTTAATTTTAAACAAAAATAGGCTTATTTTATCAACAAACCAATAACTAAACGCCCGCAACCACTTCAAACATATCTTCTTTCCGAAAATATTTTTGAGCCAAGTCTCGCAACTGTTCGGGCGTGATGTGCCTAATCGTATCTACCAAATCATAAAACTGCGACATTGGCACACCCTCAACTGTAAACGATTTCACGACATCCGAAACAGGGAATGGGCCATCTATCATATTCAACATATTGCCCAACAAGTAGTTTTGCACCATTTTCAACTCCTCCTCCCCTATCAGGTCTTTTTGTAAAATCGCCAACTCCTTATATATCTCTTTTTTCGTTTTTTCCACAAAACCATTGCCTACGTCCGAAGCAATATAAAAATAACCGTCGTGATGCATCATATCTATTGACGAATAAATGCCGTAAGTGTAACCCTTGTCTTCCCGCAAATTCATCATCAAACGTGAGCCAAAGTAGCCACCCAATATCGTATTCAAAACAAAAAGACCATTAAAATCAGGATTATGCCTTGTGCCAATGCTCCTGCCTATCCGTAATGACGATTGAAGTGTGTCGGGATTTAGCACTTTCATTTTTTGGGGTAAATTGCTCAAAATACTGAGGGGGCCCTTTTTTGTCGAAGCCTTCGTTTTGTGTTGACCCAAATATTGATTCAACAAAGCCAAAATAGACGCATCCGTTTTGCCACTTATAAAAATCATGCAATTATCGCTCGTGTAACACGTCGAATAATGTTGCTTCAAATCGTCGGTAGTCAAAGCTCGATACAGTTCAGGTACAGAATTGTAGCCGTAAGGATGGTCTGCCCCGTACATCAACTCCGTAATTTTGCGGTATGCCAACACATCATTTTTGGTCAACTCCACCGCCAGACTTTGGATATTGTTCTCAATAAAAGTTGTCAATTCTTTTTCGGGAAAAACAGGTTCTAAAATCATCTCCGCAAAAAGAGGTATCAATTTCGGAAAATGCTTCGTCATGCAATACATCACCAAGCCGCCCGTATCCAAGTTCGTGGGCGATTGAACCGTTCCTGCGTAAAAATCCAATTGTTCGGCCAACTGTGCGGAGGTAAAACTTTTAGTGCCTTCTCTCAACTGCCTCGTTGTAGCCCTCGAAACAATGCGTTTATGCTCCTGTGGGCGACCCGCCATGAACACAATCTCCAATTTCATCACTTCTTGCGTCCCCAAACGGGTTTCATAGACAGGAATGCCGTTATCGAGCTTCGATACTGAGGGGGTCGGCAAAGTCAAAGTCGTGACTTCGTGAATGGGCGGCGGCGTTTTACGATTAAGTTTCTCTATTTTCTTCAATGCTATCTTGTTACT
>JAYTMW010000783.1:0-8325 GCA_043728105.1 Saprospiraceae bacterium
ATGGCATCTGTGGATTTACATAGCCCCCGATTAAAATCGGGGGTTTCAAGATGATAGATGTTGCCAATCATTTTTAATCGCACAGGTCGGATAAATCCGCCGCTACATAAGGTTCACAAAATCCTAAAACTAATTTCTATTGTGCATATTATACGTGTCATTTCTTTTTAGGAAAATAAGAAAGAGGTACAGTGTGGAAGTACGGAGTGCCGTATGGAAGTAAGGAGTACGGAGTAGTACGTTTTTTGTCATTCAGAATCTCTTTTGTGCTTTTTGAACCCATTATTCGCATGGCTTGTACATTTAGAATTATTGGCGAGTCCAGCGGACTCATACATTTGTAGAAAAGTAATATAAATGTGTACTTCGAGTCCAGCGGACTCGTACATTTTTTTTATGCAGAATGAATGTACGAGTCCGCTGGACTCGAAGAAGAATTGTTCTGTTCGTTGATTCTACAAATGTGCAAGTCCGCTGGACTTGTTGATTCTAAAAATGTATAAAACGCACTACCGAATGGGCAATTTTGTCTCAATCTGTACTCATTACGCCTTACTCCGTACTTCCATACGGCACTCCGTACTTCCATACAGTACCTCTTTCTTATTTTCCTAAAAAAAAATGACACGCAATATAACGCAAATTCATCATTCATCATTAGCAAAACTATGTTTTACGAACAAACAACCCTCAATTGCGGCGGCTATTTACTCGATATAATTGACCCAATTGTGATGGGTGTCATCAACGTTACACCCGATTCTTTTTTCAAAGGCAGTCGTGTGGAAGACGAAAATACGCTCCTAAAACAAGCCGAAAAAATGCTTTTGGAAGGGGCTGCAATATTAGATATTGGCGGCATGTCGTCACGTCCAGGGGCTGAAATTATTGAAGAAAAAGTTGAATTAGAACGGGTTTTGCCTGCCGTAAAAACCATCATAAAACACTTTCCCGAAGCCATTATTTCGGTGGATACCTTTCGCTCAACCGTGGCTCGTGCGAGTGTGAGTGAGGGCGCAAAAATGGTCAACGACATCACCGCAGGACGGTTCGATGATAAGATGTTTCAGACCATTGCCGACTTCAAAAACATACCTTATATCGTGATGCACATGAAAGGCGAAACGCCTAAAACGATGCAGAAACAAGCCGTTTATGACGATATTGCCTTAGAAATACTCGATTTTTTCATCGAAAGGGTCGGAATACTGAGGGGCCTCCACGTGCGAGATATTATCATTGACCCCGGCTTTGGCTTCGGCAAAACGATTGAACACAACTTTGAATTGCTGAAAAAAATCCACGTTTTCAAGATGCTCGAAGTGCCTATTTTGGCAGGGCTTTCTCGCAAAAGTATGATTTGGAAAACCTTAAATATTTCTGCCGATGAAGCACTCAACGGCACAACAGTATGCAATGTTATAGCGTTACAACAAGGAGCGAAAATTTTGCGTGTGCATGATGTGAAAGAGGCGGTAGAAACGATAAAATTGTGCAAAATGTAGCTTACGGATTTATCCGAACCCGTCGAAACGGATTCATCCGTTGATATACGCAATTGGGTATTTCAACAGATGAATGCGACCTGTGTGATTAAAAACATCTATCATCTTGAAACCACCGATTTCAATCGGTGGATAGGAATATGCTCGACCGACATCTATCTTCTTTTCAAAAACATCACATCTAAGCGTGCAGGATGTGATGTTTTTGAAAAGAAGATAGATGTGTTTTGTGGTAATTCCTTACCCACCGATTAAAATCGGTGGTTTCAAGATGATTGATGTTGCCGAACATTTTTAATCGCACAGGTCGGATAAATCTGTAAGCTACATTGCGTTTGAACAGGTTCGGATAAATCAGAACCTACAAAAATTTTATTTTCCAAATATCACATAAATTTATAATTTTATCCTAATTTTACGGTTTAATAGAAAACAGCACAAATTTTAACGAAAACATACAAAGAAACAGCACTACATTGGAATTCCTAACAGAAGATACGATTAAACGAGCAACGTTATCATTTATGAAAACGTACTACAAATTTCGTCCCCGCATGGGTGAGACGACTTTGAGTTATGACCGTATGTATGCTTCGGGTGTCATTGTGGACGGCTATTTGGAGTTTCCAAAAGATGATGGCGTGTCTTTTATTGCCACTTTTGAAGCCACTTCTTCCAACACAAGTTCAGAAGTGCGTTACATTTTGCAACGCAAACAATTGCTTTGGGATGCTTTGGCGGCGGGTAGCGTCGGGGCATTGATTGTGATGTTGGTTTTGTGGTTTTATAATGTGTGGTCTATTTCTTCTGCAAGTGCTTATTTGGGCATTTTACTCATCCTCACTTTGGTCGGTATTTTCACCGCCGTTTATCATTTGACTTTCAGAAAGGCAGGGCGTTATCGCTATATTTATGCCATCGAACAATTCAAACAATACCACGCCGACGAGCAATGGATTGCTATTGGCGACGATGTTTTTTCAGAAGGTTCTGACCCTTATTTCATGGAATTGAAAAACCAATGCGTTGAAAATGGCTTTGGTTTGGTGTTGGTTGATGGCGATGAAAGCGTTAATTTGCTCATTACGCCCGCCCGTGAAGATGTTTTTGGTAAAAAAAGACGGACGTTGAAATTCATGGAAAATTCTTCCATTCAGAGCCTAAAAAACGTGTCAATAAGCAATTTGGAACGTTATCGCCCTACCTACACGGCTCAAATAACCACTTGTGTTTTGTCATTCGTGGTAATGAGTGGTTTATTTTATCGTCAATATCAAGCCCGTCCCGTCGAGGTTGTCATCAATGAGGCGGCTTATCAAGATAGTTTGTCCGTTTTATCGAACCGTTTGGAAGAAGAACCGAATGTGTATTTGTATAAAAAACAAGACGTGGCTTTGCGGGATAAAAAAGCCAAATCGTATGAAGAAACCGTGCCGATGAACGTGGCAAAAGCGGAGGTTGGTTTTTATGTTTACACGCCCACGGACGGATATTTGATTTATGATTGCGCTCGTGCGGGTGTGCGTGGTACAAAATATGTGGTGCAAGACCAAGTGACAACCGTTTTTGAGCAAGCGCAAAAACGCATCGAACAACTCAAAACTTATGGTTTAATTGCCAATGCTATTTCATTGAGTTGCACCGAATCAAGCACAAAAGGCTATTGCATTTACTACGAATTGATGTTTACAGACCAAAAATCCGCTAATCGAAAAGCCATAGAAATTAAACAAAATTTGACTGATTTACGCTTGCCGAGCGACAATATTCAATTGCGGATTTTGAAGTTTTAAGGCTGTATCGGCTTACCTACCTTTGTCGGCAGACAGGTTTATCTGCCGACGTAAAACATTGAAAATCAACGACTTATATCCCTCGGCGGATAAATCCGCCGCTACAAAAAGCTCGAAATACTGAGGGGGTAGTTACTATTCACCACTCACTTTTTACCATTCACCTTTATCTATGCCCATTGTTGAAAATTCGACTTACCAAGCACCTTTCCCATTTCGTAATACACACATCAACACCATTTATACGTCTCTCATGCGACCCACGCCCGCATTGCCTTATGTACGTGAACGAGTGACCACGCCCGAAGATGATTTCATAGATTTAGATTGGCTGAAAGTGGGTTCTGAAAAGCTATTGATATGCGTGCATGGTTTAGAAGGGCATGGTCGAAAACACTATGTAGCGTGGATGATGAAGCGGTTTAATCAAGAAAAATATGATGCCGTTTCGATGAATTTGCGTGGATGCAGTGGCGAGGATAATCGCTTTTTGAAGGGCTATCACAGTGGTAAATCCGACGATTTGGATTTGATTGTAAAACGAATTTTGGCAACCGAAAAATATAAGGAAATTGTACTCATTGGGTTCAGCGTTGGAGGCAATATTACCTTAAAATATGCGGGCGAACAAGGGCAAAATATACCCAAAGAAATCAGTCATATCATCGCTTTTTCCGTTCCGTGTGACATTTTGGCGAGTAGCTATGAGTTCAGCAAACCGAAGAATTTTATCTATTTGAAGCAATTTTTGATAAGTTTGAAGCAAAAAGCCCGTAAAAAGGACAAATTATTCCCCAATCAATTTGATTTAGAAAGCGTTTTAAAAGCCACGAATTTTTTTGAATTTGATGACGCTTTCACGGCACCAATCAATGGTTTTAAAGATGCCGTTGATTACTACACAAAGGTTCGTTGCTTGAATGTTTTAGATAAAATAAAGCCGCCAACTTTGCTTGTCAATGCCCTTGATGATACTTTTTTATCGCCCCATTGTTTCCCAAAATTATTGGCTGAAAAAATGGATAATTTTTATTTGGAAATGCCGACGCATGGTGGTCATTTGGGTTTTATGAAGGCTGATACTGAGGGGTATCTTTGGACGGATTGGCGGGCTTGGGGGTTTGTGGCGGGTGTGGGAAAGTGAAAAATACTGAGGGGGTGCTTGCACGTCGTAAGTACCTCTTTTTTTATAAAATATGAAGAATAAAAATTAAAATAAACACATAGATTTACCATGTTTCGTATTTACTTTTATCCTTATTTTTTTGTTCATACTTTAAGAAAACGAAACAATGGAAAATCAAGAGCAAGCCAACGAGGAGCAACTCCTCAACAATCCCAACGATAAATTTTTCAAATTTGTATTCTCAATGCTTGTGGTAGTTCGAGGATTTTTTGAGCATTTATTGCCAAAAGAAATGGGTGGAAAACTAAATTTAGACACACTCGAATTGGATAGCACGACATACATAACACCTGAGTTGGGTGAGTTCTATTCTGACATTGTGTGGCAATGCCAGTTGTTGAAATCAAAGATAATAGTTCAGATTTGTTTCATTTTTGAGCATAAAAGCTACGTGCCAAAATACCCCCACATTCAAATTGGGGATTACAAACAAGGTGCATACAACAAGCAATTGGCGGCGGGACAACCCCTAAAAGTGGTCGTTCCCATCATCGTTTATCATGGTAAAAGGAAATGGATTTTAAAACCGTTTCACACTTATTTTGGTGAAGTTGATGAGATATTTCAACGTTTTATTGATCCTTGCGAGTATTATTTGACTAATTTGCAAGATTATTCAGATGAAATGATTGAGACCTTCAACGTCATATTTTTAAGAAAAGCATTTATAGCTTTTAAACACCATACCGAAAAAGAGTATCTCAAAAGTCGTTTCTTAGATTTGATTTTTGGGGATTACGGAGAAGATTTTTCAAAAGAAAAATTGGATTTCGTCAAATCTTTTTATGTATATTTGTATAACTTATTAGGCGGCATTTCTAAAAAAGAAGTAGCCGTTATGATTGAACAAAATAATGATAAATTAAAAAAAGAAGCTATGTATAATTTAATTGAAGAAATCGAAGAAAGAGGCGAAAAAAGAGGTATTGACTTAGGCATTGGCTTAGGTATTGACTTAGGTATTGACTTAGGCATTGGCTTAGGCAAAAAAATCTCTATTTATGAAGCCTACAACAATGGAGCTAAAATAGAAGAATTGTCTCGTTTTTTCAAATTTACCTCTACTCAAATTTTCGAAATCATTGAAGAAATGAAAAAAAGAGAGCAATTAAAAGGCAATAATTGATAAATTAAAAAAAGAAAATATGTATAATTTAATTGAAGAAATCGAAGAAAGAGGTATTGACTTAGGCAAGAAAATCTCTATTTATGAAGCCCACCAAAGAGGCGTTGAAATGGCTGTACTTACACTTACTTTTGCCTTATCGTCCAATAAAATCCTTGAAATTGTTGAGGAAATGAAAAAAAGAGAGCGATTGAGAGGCAATAACTGATAAATTAAAAAAGAAACTATGTATAATTTAATTGAAGAAATTGAAGAAAGAGGCGAAAAAAGAGGCATTGACTTAGGCAAGAAAATCTCTATTTATGAAGCCCACCAAAGAGGTGTTGAAATGGCTGTACTTACACTTACTTTTGCCTTATCGTCCAATAAAATACTTGAAATTGTTGAGGAAATGAAAAAAAGAGAGCGATTGAGAGGCAATAACTGATTTTTTTTCTGTCTAAAAAACTAAAAATACTGAGGGGGTACTTACGATTTGTAAGTACCCCCTTTTCCATGTCGTTTTTTTTCAAACAATTTAAACCGTGCAAACTGACCGATTAGCGAATAAAAACATAAAACGACATTCAGAATGATGTTTATTAAAACAGTTTTCTATTTTTGATTTCTTATAAAAATATCAGTTAATTTATTGACATAAAACAAGCAATATGAAAAAATTACACGGCATCCTTTTTCTTTTTTTAATGCACCTTTCATGTGCGCCTACATACACACAAAAGGCACAAATCAGCGCCGAGATTTGGGTTAGAAAAGGCTATAAATTGAGTATTGTTCAAGAAAACATCAAAAATCCTCGCATGATGCAGCTCAATACTGAGGGGGTGCTCTTCGTGTCGCTGCCAGATGCGGGTGAGATAAAAGCGAGCATGGATAAAGACAAAGATGGTGTTTACGAAACTGTTACAACTTTTGTAAAAGGACACAAAAAAGTGCATGGTATGCAGTGGCACGAAGGTTGGCTTTGGTACACTGAAACAGGTGCTATTCTCAAAGCCCGTGACACCAACGGCGACGGCGTGGCAGACGAAACTGTTACCGTTATTCCAGAAGGGAAATTGCCAAAAGGTGGCAATCATTGGTACCGACCTATCCTCATTAATAACAATCGAATCTACACGTCAATCGGTTGCAGTGGCAATATTGATGATGAAACAGCTACGGAACGCTTGAAAATATGGTCTTTTGCAATGGACGGCACTGATAAAAAACTCTATTGCGGTGGCTTGCGCAATACGGAAAAATTGATAAATCGTTCAGGCACAAACGAGGTTTGGGGCATGGATCATGGCAGTGATAATTTCGGTGAAATCATGGAAAAAAAGGTAACAACAGGCGCAAAACCCATTACAGATTGGAACCCACCCTGCGAAATGAATCACTATGTAGAAGGCGGTTTTTATGGACATCCATACATCACGGGCAATCGTTTGCCACGTTATGAGTACATGAACCGCAACGATATTGTGGAGTGGGCGAGCAAAACGACTCCGCCAGCGTGGGGTGCGGGTTCACATTGGGCACCCAATGCGATGTGTTTTTATGATGCGGCGCAGTTTCCGAATACGAAAGGCGATGCTTTTGTGGCGTATCATGGTTCATGGAATCGGAGTGAGCGTGGCGGCTATCAAGTGTCTCACGTGATGTTTGAAGAAGGCAAACCTTATGGTGAGTTAACAATGGTAAAATTTATGACGAAGGACGATATTTTTGGTCGCCCCGTGGATGTCATCGTAGATACTGAGGGGTCGGTGCTTATTTCCGATGATTGGGGTAATAAGATTTATAAATTGACGTATGTAGGAGGGAATTGAGCATTAAAAATTAAGAATTAAAAAAGCCGTAACTTGTTCATAATGAATAAGTTACGGATTTTTTAATTCTTAATTTTTAATTGCTTTCACGCAGGCACAAACAAAAATTTACTGCCTTCTTCCAAAAGCGCAAACACACAAATATCCTCTCCGTTTTTCTTATATAAAGTTCTAAAATCATCAATTTTTTCATCAAAAATGATGCGCTTTGCGTGGAACTCTTCCAAAGTAGAAGCATTGATGACCCAATCGTTGGGCAATTGACCTTGCAAAATGAGTGGAATACCAACCATTATTTCCGTCTGCGAAATGACAAAAATGGGGTATTTTGATACGTCTTGCATACGAATTGTATCCGCCGCATCCCGCAAAGTATTTCTATTTTGCTTCAACAATTTTTCAATTGTCTTTAACTCGTTTTCTCTGTTAGTATTCATTTTTTTTGTTAAATTATTTATCCTTTACAAATGATTTATCGTTTTTGTCGCACGTTCAAAGGGTGTAGTTCCCATTTAATGTATTAATCACTGTTTTATGCTGCACATAAAAGGCGTACTAAAAAATTAGTTCAAACCGAAAGAAAACTTTCACGCACGCCTTTTGTGGGCAGCACAAAACAGTAAGTAAATACATCAAATGGGAACTACACCCATTTCAAAAGTTCAGTTAGAACCCTGTAAAGGTAATTATTATTCTTGTTTTATACTTAGTTCTACTTTGCTACGTGTTTAGTTTCCAATTGGGTGTAGTTCCCCTTTAATGTATTTACTCACTGTTTTAGCGTCGCTAAAAAGCGTACTTAAAAAAGGACTAAATGGATTGAAGTAATTTTATCAAATAAAAATTTTTCAAAATTTTTATTTGATAAAATTACTTCAATCCGAAAGAAAAAACTTTCAAG
>JAYTMW010000784.1:0-15326 GCA_043728105.1 Saprospiraceae bacterium
CACAAAAAGAAGAAGGTTTAAAGCCCGTTATTTTCGATATTTATGATACGCTTTCCGAAGAAGAACGCTTGAAACTGATGCAATCCGTAGAACCCGAAGCCACTTATGCAATGTGGGAAGAAATACAAGATTTTGACATAGATGGCTTAGAAAACTATCTAAATCACACTGTTTCCTTTGAAAAATCGCTGTATTTATGGCATTTTCTAATCTCTTGTTTTGAAGAAAACATATTGAATGAAACCAATTTTTACGGTAAATATACCTTCGCTTGGCAAGCCGAACACATCGTTTCTTTTGAGGCTCTTTATTGGAAACGCTTGAAAAATACGGTTTGGTTATACGATAAAAATGAAGCGTTAGTAGCGTACACCGCAGAGAGTACCCCCTCAGTATTTTTTCAAAATTTACACGCACAATACACACCAAACCTACTTTTAACCCAATTCCTTTTCTCAAAAGAAGAAACCCCCATTGACCGTTTCGCCTATTTGACCGACGATGAAAAACGGGCTTTCGACATTGGTAAACGCTTCATAGAGCAAGGTTTTTCGACCGATGATTTATTGGAATTGCGGCGCATAAAAGCGGCACGAGGTTTTAAGGAAAAAATTGAGGGAAATACTGAGGGGGGGCAAATTTCAGAAAGAAAAGATAGGAAAAAGCGTGAAAAACTCGTCGAAACCGAAGAAACGGAGCAAATATCGAGTGCGCATTTATTGAAAAAACAAGAAGAACTACGGGCCGAACTGGAAGCGGAATTGGCGGATAGAATGGAGCAATTGATTGAAATTGAGCAATTGAAATTGATTATTCAAGAGCGTGAAAAATATTCGATGGCGTGGTTCAAAGCACTATTGGCACTCGAATATTTGTTGGCGTATGAACGATTGGAAAAAGAGCGCAGTTTCCAAATCCATTTCGATAAAGTGGAACGAGAAGAAGGGACGAATAAAACGATTTTGCTCAGAAGACCATCCAAAGTTTTCCCGTACAATATTGAAGATGCGGGCGATATGACCCTCAAAATTCAGTTGGAACAGGAGCGGCGTAACGTTGCTATCGAGGTGGTGAGCATCAAAGACAATAGTTTGAGGGCAAAATTGAAAACACCCAATGATATTGCGGATATTGATTTTAAAAAAGTCAGGGGCGCAACTTTAGAAATTCAAAATACCATCGTGATTCTGGAGGCCTTGAAAAATGCTTTTGGCGAATTGCCTTATGACGACGACCACAATGTTCAAGCGCATTTGACCCCCGATATACGCTTCATTTTTGGCCCGCCCGGCACGGGTAAAACCACTTATTTGGTGCATGAAGAAATCCAAACCGCCATGCTTTCGGACGATGTTTTGAAGGTTTTGGTTCTGACACCCACCAATAAAGCGGCTGATGTGTTGGTGCGCAAAGTGCAACAAGCCTGTGGCGATGCGCCCGATTGGTTGATTCGTTTTGGCGTTACGGGCGAAATGGCGATTGAAAATGCGGGTCTTTTGAAGGATAAAACGTATGATTTGACTGATAAAGAGCATTTTTGCGTCGTCACAACCATCACCCGCTTCCCCTACGATGGTTTCAACAATGGCAATCAAGATTATGCTTTTAAAAACATATCGTGGGACGTTATCATCGTGGACGAGGCTTCGATGATTGGCGTGGGTTATATGGCTTATTTGCTGCAACAACAACGGCGAGCGCAGTTCGTTATCGGGGGTGACCCTTTCCAAATCGAACCCGTGGTGTTTGCCGAAGATTGGCAGGGCGAAAACATCTATTCGATGGTGAATTTAGACGCTTTTGACCCCATTGTGCAGCGTGAACGCCTTTCGCCTCACCCCTACTCTATCCATAATTTGACGACGCAATACCGCAGTTTGAATACCATCGGCAGCCTATACAGCCATTTTGCCTACGATAGCATTTTGCGCCACGACCGCTTCAAAGAGCATCAAAAAGCGATAGAAATACCCAATTTACCTTTGAAAGACATCAATATCATCCGTTTTCCTGCCCATAAATTAGAGACGATATACCGCCCGCAGTTGCTCAATAGAAGCCATTACCACCTCTATTCCGCCCTTCTGACGGTTGAGTTAGCGCAGTATATCGCCTCCCATTTGGCAAAAACATTGGACGATAAAAAAGATAGTAAAAAGGTTTTTAAAATAGGTATCATTTGCCCCTACAAAGCCCAATCGGATTTGGTGGATAAAATTTGGGCCAGTTTACATTTTAGCTTTAAAAACGTGAGCGTTCAGACGGGAACAATCCACAGTTTTCAAGGCGATGAATGTGATATGATTATCTGTCTTTTTAATCCACCGCCCACGATTACGAAAAGCCCAAAAGCCTTTTTGAATAAGAAAAATATCTTAAATGTTGCCATCAGTCGGGCTAAAGACTACCTCATTTTGCTCCTACCCGACGACAATACTGAGGGGGTCGAAAATCTCTATCAGGTGCAACGCATGAAAGGCATTATTCAATATTATTTGGCAGGTGTGCGCCAACAATGGTCGAGTGCCGACATCGAGCAAATCATCTTCGGGCAGTCCGATTTTCTGTACGAAAACACCTTCGCCACCACCCACCAAAGCGTGAATGTTTATACGAAACCCGAAAAGAAATATGAAATTCGGATTGAAGAAACGACGATAGATGTACAGGTGAATTTGGAAAAATGATGTGGAAGTCGGCCGTTGAGTCGCACTACCAATCTCGACCATTTTGCTGATGTCAGCAAAATGGTCTGATAGTAGTTGCCCTGCGTTTTGGGTCGCTTCCTTAGCTTTTTCAATGACCTTTTGAAAATTCCTCCATTGAGTATAGCCCAAAATGTCTTGTAACTCCCTTGCGCTCCAACATTCAACGTCTTTATAGGTATATGCCGCAGCTTCAAATTTTTCAAATAACGCTGTAATTAACTCTTTTTTCATTATTGAAATTTAAAAAAACAATTAAAAACGATGGCTACTCCCCTACCCTCTTGTAACATCAAACCAAAGGCATGACAGTATTTTTTGGAAAAAAATCATGTGCGAAAAAACGTAAAAAAACGTAAAATTGTGTTTTTATGTGAGATAAAAAGTTTTTTTACGTTTTTTAGCGTTTATTTACTCATTGCGTAAGTTTCGATACCATGTTTCAAATTCTATACTTGTCATGTTTTTAGCAACCATTCTATTTTCGAAGGCATCGGGGCTGTCTTTTTCAAGTTTTTTCTTATCTTTTAGTATGTCTTCTACGATAGCGGTCCACAAACTACTGCCGACTTCAAACACTTTTAATTCGTGCCACCATTTCACAAAGGTAGAAGCATTGGCTTTTTTAGATTTTTTTGTGAAATGAGCAATAGCTTTTTGAATAAATAAATCTTCAAAACCTTCGATTTCAGAACCGCCGATGGATGGTAGTATTTGTTTAAAAGCAATACCGTCATATATTCCAAACTCAATTAGTAACTCAAAGGCTTTTAGCTTCGAGTATGTGAGCGCAAGTGTATCTTCTTGGGTAGGTACAAAATCTTCAAAATCTACCTTCTTATTCTTATTTTTTACAGGATTACCTTCATTTTTATCCACAATTACCCATGTTACACCCGTTACCTTTTTCCCTGTTTTTACATAAGTGTAATCCACATTAATACTGGTACTTTGCTCGTTGACCTCGTCCCGAATTTTATTCAAGACTCTATTTCTAAAATCTTTTAAATCTCCACTGTTATATTTATCTTCAATACCGAGTAACTCTTTTAACTCCGTTAATGTAAATGTTACTTTTGCTTGTCTTTTATTACCCATCCTATCAAATTCTGCCTTGAAAATCTGATAAATCCGAATCGTATAGGCTGAACGCATTTTCAATAAATCTACTGGATTTAGTTTCACATATTCTTTAAGGTTGAGCAAAAACGGTTTCAAAATTTCGGAAAAAGCAAATTCAAGATACACCTGCCCCGATTCATCTTGTTTGGTAACACAATACTGAAACCAGTTAATGACATTCCGAAATTGTATGCCATCAATGGTAAATGTAGAGGGAAAATGAATTTGACAACTCACCAGATTGTTAACGCTTTCTTGAAGACGCTCTCTAAACGAACCGTGTCTTTTATCCTCGGAGGTCAAAAGATCTCTTAGTTCACTAATCGTTACGGCTTGCTTATGAAAATCAGATTGATTTTTAGGGTTTAATCTACTGATGAGGTATAGAAGCATCTTTTGCTCTCTTGCATTGAGTTTGTATCGTGCAGAGAAAACAAAGCTATTTTCGAGTCGTGCTAATATATTTTCACTTTTTTCCATAAAATTTAATTTGTTTCAATGCTTCTATTATTGATATTTATTAGTCCCCAATTTGTCCCCTTTTAATCAAAGGAATAGCTACCCCCTCAGTATTTTCACGAAAATTCTTTACTAATGCTTATTCTTTAATGAATTAAGGGACGAATTAAGCATATCTTATGCAATATCAGTCTTTTTGCACACAATTTGTCCCCTTTTGCAATTTTAGTACACCACAATTTGTCCCCTTTTAGTAAAAAATTGGATTGCTGTTCGCCTTAAAAAGGTGAATTTACAGCCGTTTTTCAATATTTTCCTAATAATTAGTGCATTTTTGAGGCTCAAATGGGATAGATAAGGTCTTGCACACAATTTGTCCCTCTATGCCACGGCTTGTCCCCCTTTGCGCCACAATTTGTCCCCCTTTGTGCCACAATTTGTCCCCTTTTATACCACACTATGTCCCCTTTCACGCCACATTATGCCCCCTTTTAAATTTTTATCTTTGTTATAACTCACTGATATTCAATAAGTTATGAATAAAAAAGCGAAGTCTAAAATAATAAAATAATAAAAGATTTAAAAACTTAAAAAGAGACTAAGTATTTTTTTATTGAAAATAGTTATGCAATAATAGATACTATTTTAGCTTTTTTACGTTTTTTTGCGTCTAAATGTGTTTAAGAACGTAAAAAAACGTAAAAATGATAATAGCAATAACAAATTTGAAGGGTGGGGTAGGGAAAACCACGATTTCAACAAATTTAAGCGTAGCACTTACGCACATTGGATATGATGTCTGCATCGTGGATACTGATGAACAGCAACAATCAGCTATGGAATGGGCTTCGTGCAGAGACGGCAGTAAAAAACAAATTACAGTCGTAGGGCTAAAAGAAAAACAGTTAGAAACGGGCATTTTTCAATTGGCCCAAAAGTATGATGTTGTCATCATTGACGGCTCGCCACAATTAGATAGATTGGCTAATGTCGTATTAGCTGTTTCTAACATTGTTATTATTCCTATAACACCAAGTATCTACGACTATCGGGGGTTTGAATTGTTTTTTAAAAGATTCTCGGATATAAAAGAAATTGCCGAAATGAAAGGCAAAAAAATGGAGGCTTATGTGTTATTAAATGCCATAAAACCCAATTCTCGTGTTTTAAAAGATATTGAAGAAGGGGTAAAAGAATTTGACATTAAACGATTAGACACCATGATAACGGATAGAGTCGCTTATGTAGATACTGCCACGACAGGTTTAGGCGTGGTCGAATATAAAGACCCAAAAGCTAAAGCCGAAATGGAAAATTTAGGAAAGGAAATTGATAACATTATTAAAAAATATTAATAGATAAGACAATGGATAAAAGACCTGGTTTTAAAAAGAAATTAGATATTGAAACTTCTAAAAATATGGTTTCTGATATTCTAAAAGAAACAGATAAAAATATAGTACCCAAAGATGTCATAAAAGAAGAAAAGAAAATGCGCCGAATCAACGCTGAAATCCCGCTTGAGGTATGGGATGCTATGGATAAGCATATCACAAGGGAAGGCTACAACCTAAAAGGCTTTCTTACAAAAATATTGAAAGAGTATCTTAACTTAGATTAAGAAAAACATAATAAAACGCCTTTTTGTGTTTTTTTACGTTTAAAAACACCATTTAGTGTTTTTAAACGTTTTTTTGTTTTAGAGATTTCTCCGTTTAAAAATATCTTTAATTTAAGAGGTCAATATAGCTGGAATACATATTGAGGGAGCATTTTAAATTTTGTCGCTTAGAAGATTAATAAAATGGATTTAAGACAAATTTAGCTTGCATGTGTATTGCTTTGATTAAATATATTTGTCGATTTTAAAATTTTAGTGTTTTTTAGCGTGTAAAAACGCTAAAAAACGTAATTACACATAAATTAGCACTTTAAGGTGTTTATTTGCGCATGTCTATTATCAATGCTCGACTTTTTTAAATTAAAATAATTAGCACTATATAAATTATAAATAAATTATTCCACAGAAGGGAAAAAAAATAGCACGCACAAAAATTCATAACCGTACTTATGTTGACTTTAAATACAAACATAAAAATCTTACGCAAAAAACGCTTACAGTAAAGTACCCTTTAAGTATTTTCTCTTCCAATGTGCCAATACGCAGCATAAACTTCCACATATTCTCACTTAACAATTATTTAATATTGGAAAACACAAACTTAACGTTGGCTTAAAGTTAACTTAACATTGCGATTTTACTTTTGCACATCTTCATTAATTGAATGAGGAAATGTCAAAAACAAAATTTTAGCAAAATTTCCTGTTAAGTCGGGTTTAAAAACAAAATGATGAAAAAAACATTACTCACAGTTTCTTTAATTCTTTTCTCTTTTTTTACACTCATTTCAGCCCAAGATAAAGGTATTGTTTCTGGTAAAATAATTGATAAATCGAATGGTGAAGGTTTGCCTGGTGCCGCTATTCGGGTGGAAGGCACGACGATGGGCGTTGTGTCTGATATTGAAGGCAATTTTCAATTTTCATTAGAGGCGGGTAGCCACACGCTTGAAATCAGTTTTATTTCTTATCAAACGGGTAAGATTAAGGTGGATGTGAAATCCAAAGAAACGACTAATGTTAGTTTTACAATGGAGGAAGCTGCGGGGCTTGAATTAGCGGCTGTTATTGTAACGGCTACCGTCGAAAAATCAACGACGACCGCAATGATGATTGAGCGCAAAAAAGCGGCGCAAGTGTCGGATGGTATTTCCGCAGATTTGATTCGTAAAACACCCGACCGTACGACTTCGGACGTGCTGAAACGTATAACAGGCGCATCCATACAAGATGGAAAATTTGCGATTATAAGAGGTATGAACGACCGATATAATACGGGTTATTTGGATGGAGCTTTGTTGCCTTCTACTGAGTCAGATAGAAAAGCCTTTGCTTTTGATGTTGTGCCAGCCAATTTGTTGGATAATTTGGTGATTATCAAATCGGGTACACCTGATTTGGTTGGTGATTTTGGCGGTGGCGTGATTAAGATAAATACCAAATCTATTCCCGATAGATTTACGCAAAACCTCAATATAGGTGCGCAATACAATTCGATTACCACTTTTAAAGACTTTACACGATATAAAACATACGGTGGTGAGCAATTTAATATTTTAGGGAGCGAGCGCAATTTACCTACCTTGGGTGACAATGATTTGAGGATACAATCTACTTCCCCTACGGCAGCCGAGAAAACAAAATTAGCCAATGCTTCACAAGGTTTTAATCACGATTGGAGTAGAACAACAAGTTCTGCAGTTCCTAACATTCGTTTTGCTTACTCTTTGGGTATGCCCATAAAATTAGCGAATGGTAGCAAAATGGGGCTTATTGTTGCTTTAAATTATTCAAATACCAAGCGTTATTCGGATGTCGAGGTGAATAGTTATGATGGTGATGGGCCCACAGCGGCTTTTAATGATAAAGCGTTTTTACAAAATACAACAAGTGGTGGTATTCTCAACTTAAACTATGTAGGAGCAAAAACGCAAATCAATTTTAGAAATTTATTGAATCTAAACACTGATAATAATACCACTTTGCGAACTGGTTTGGCCAATATCAATGATGAATTATCTGTAAAAAATAGTGCAAACAATATCAATTATAATCGGCTTTACAATGGCATTGTTTCGCTCAAACAAATATTTGGCGAAAGGGCTTTGTTATTAAATGCCTCGGTTAGTTATTCGGATGTCCGTCGTAGGATTCCAGATTATCGAATTACCAACTATGCGTCTTTCCCGAATAGTAGCTTTCAACTTGTTAGAGGTGATTTCTTTAATGCCAGTACGGGTCGTTTTTCTTCTGATTTGACCGAAAATTTGAAGAGTGGAACTTTAGAATTGGCAAAAGAATTTAATGCTACGACCATTAAAACCGAAGTGAAAGTGGGCGCATTTATTCAATCCCGTAATCGATCTTTCTATGGCAGAAGTTTTGTGTATAATGGTGTTTTACCAGAAATAAATTACGAACCCTCAGTAGATTTGAGTGTAAAAAACATAGGAGCGTCAAAATTATTTTTGATCGAAAAAACATCCAATGATTTGGCTTATTACGATGGCAAGTCCGATTTGAATGCCTACTTTGTTTCAATTGACCAAAAATTTAGTGAAAAACTTCGGGCAGTTTATGGCGTTCGCTACGAAAATATTGGCATAGATGTAACCAACCCAAAAGTAAATACCAAAGTAGCTAATATCAAGGATGCGGTTTGGTTGCCTTCCATAAACCTTACATATTCCTTGAATGAAAAAATGAATTTGCGGGCAGATTATTTTGCGTCCGTTAACCGTCCAGAGTTTAGAGAATTAGCTCCTTTTTCTTTTTACACCTTTGATAAAAATGCGGAAATAAGAGGTAACAACGGTTTGCAAGTGGCAAAACTCGATAACTTTGATTTACGCTATGAATACTATCCGAGTGGCGGGCAATTAATTTCGATAGGCGGCTTTTACAAAAGCATTGATAAACCCATCGAATTTAACGTGGATATTGGTCAACCTACTTTGATTTTTTATTATGGTAATGAGAAATCAGCAAAAGTATATGGTTTAGAATTTGAAATAAAAAAGAATTTTGACTTTCTCGGCAGTTCCAATTTTGCTAAAAACACTTCAATATTTGCCAATCTCAGTTTGATAAAATCCGCTTTGGGGTTTGTTGGCAATACTACTGCCATTCCTGATAGATCGTTGCAAGGTCAATCTCCATTTATCGTCAACATGGGTATTCAATATGAGAACCAAGAGAGTGGTTGGTTTGGAAGTGCCGTTTTGAATCGCACGGGTCGTCGGGTAGCTTACGTGGGTGCTGATAAAAAATTCTTTCTCAACCGTCAAGATATTTATGAAGCACCTCGTACAGTGGTTGACCTACAATTTGGTAAGAATTTTAAGAATTTTAACATCAAATTGACACTGGGAGACATTTTGAGTAATGATTTAATTTTCTATCAAGACTATAACAATGATGGTGAATACACAAAAGCAACTGGAAGAGATGCCGATCTTTTGATGTTCAAGTTTACAAACGGCTTCACTACTAATTTGAGCGTAGGTTATAATTTTTGATGAATAAAATTCCTAAATTATTGAAAAATTAAGTAGGAGAGGGGGCCCCCTCAGTATTTTGACTCTATAATTCATTTTTATAACGTGCGTATTGAAAATTATTAACTAATAAATCATTAAAATCTATTTAAAATGAACAAACAGGTACTCTTATTTTTCGCCTTTATTTTCGCTGCGGTTGGCAATATTGCCACAGCACAATCTACTTTCAAGTTAACCCAAACGGCTTACGTCGGGGCTTTAAGTGCCGACTCAACGCAAGATTGGACCAAAGGTTGGACTAATTTCAACCCCAATGCTACTGTTTATCCAGCACCTACGGATACGACTACACTCAATGGTATGTTGGCTTCGTTGCCAATACCAGGCGAAAAAGACATAACAACTACTGTGACACTTGATGCTACTAAAACGTACCTTTTGAAAGGTTTTGTGATTGTCAGAAGTGGTGGTAAGTTGGTCATTCCTGCGGGTACTATTATCCGTGCTTTGGCCGATGGTAACTCAAGTCCTAAAAACTATGCCTCCATCGTGATAGAAAAAGGCGGTAAAATTGAAGCGACAGGAACTGCTGCTGCGCCCATTGTTTTTACCTCTGCCAATGCCGTTGGAGCAAGAGATAGAGGTAACTGGGGTGGGTTAGTAATAGTTGGTAATGCACCACACAACAAGCCAGACTCTTCTGCTTTTATGGAAGGTTTCGATAACGTGTCTTTTGATAAAAACCTTACCAAGTTTGTAAACTCTACACCAGATGCCAATGACAACTCTGGTATTTTGCGGTATGTCCGTCTTGAGTTTGGTGGTTTTATCTTTGAACCTAACAAAGAAATCAATGGGTTGACTTTTTGCGCCGTTGGTGCGGCTACTGAAGTCAGCAATATTCAAGTATCTTTCAGTAACGATGACTCTTTTGAATGGTTTGGGGGTACCGTTAATACCTCTAAAATAATTGCTTTCAAAGGTACCGACGACGATTTTGACACCGACAATGGTTTTTCGGGGTTAAATCAATTTGGGATTGGCATCCGAGATTCTTCCTATTATGATACGTCATATAATGCGACTACGGGAACTACTTCAACCTCCGAAGGTTTTGAAAGTGATAATGACGGTGGAACTTCAGGTAGAGTGCCCTTAACCACAGCTATCTTTTCTAATTTTACGATGATTGGGCCAGTACCAGTTGGTTCTAAATATACAAATTTTACGTCTGACGCTTCTAAGAACGCTTTTCGTCGTGGTGCACGCATTCGTCGTAATTCATCACAACGGATTGTAAACAGCATTTTTATGGGTTATCGCAATTTTGTCATGATTGATGGTGATAGCTGCGTGCGTAGTACGAATTTTCCAGCAGCTTTGGCTTTGACAACTCCTAACACTGCCGTGGATGTAAAAACCAAACAAATTTCTTTTGCAAATAACTTGATAGTTAATACTACTACTACGGCGGCGGCCACAGCCACATCAAATGGTTTAGTAGAAGTAGCTACCGCTACCCGTTTATCTGCTATTAACGATTGGGTTAGACAAACGGGTGCATTAGCTAATAAAATTGACCCCGTGGATTATACGGCGGGAACTGTATTAGTTGACCCTTCTGCTTATATCGCTACACCAAACTTCCGCCCAGTTGCGGGTTCACCAGCATTAAGTGGTGCAAATTTCAAAGACAACCCTGTGTTGGCTAATCTATATGCTTTTGGTGTGGCCAATAAAGAAGTTGTAGAAGCCTTAGCCCGCCCTGTATTCCCTAATCCTGTATCAGATGGTACTTTATTCTTTGGAAAAGAGGTAGTCTCTTATGGTATTTTTGACATTACAGGTCGCTTAATATCTCATGGTTTTGATACAGATAGAGCCAATGTTCAAGGTCTGACAAAAGGCATGTATTTGATTAAAATGGAAGGCAGATTACAAAAATTCATTGTTCAATAACACTTATTGAGTTTTAATAAGATTAAAAATTTTGCGTAAACATTTTGTTTTTATGTTGCTGCCTTCCCGACATCGGGAAGGCGGTTTTTTGTTTGCGGAAGTGGCCCCTCAGTATTTTCACTTTTGTAGCGGCTGATTTATGTGCCGAGTAGTGTCCGTTAGTTCGGCAGATAAATCAGCCGTTACAAAAACTAAAAAGTTACAATTAGTTAACCTTCGCTTAAAGTAGGCTTCACATTGGAAGGTTACATTTGCGATAAGTAGTAAAATTTTTTCATACAAATTTTTGGTTGGTTCTTTTTAGATGCTTACCTGCCGTCAACCCTTCGAGGTTAACGGTTTTTTTATGGAATGAGACAAAAAAAGGTTGCCCCACACGAGGCAACCTCTACTTAAATTTTACATAGAAAATCGTCTCTCACAACGATTCAATTGTTAGCGTAAACACTGTTTATAAAAAATAATCATCAAAATACTGAGGGGGTACGTTTCTTACGCCCAACTAATGCGCAAGTGCGTAATCAAATATTTTACCCAACGTTTTCTTTCTTTTTTTCATCAACCATTCTTTTTCTTCTTGCAATAAAGCCTCTTCTTCTGTAAGTGCCGTACTTGAAGGAGACAGTTCTGTTACGTAATCTCGAAGCGTTTTTTCTAAGGCTCGGAACTTCTTAATTTGCTTTTTAATTTTCATTTTACGTGTGGATTTTCCCAGTTGTCACTGATTGTTAATAATAGATTTTAAAACTTTTATAATTGAAAATGTCCAATAGCGAAGCTGAGGCTCAAAAGAGCCAATACTTCAAAATTTTGCGTAAACGATTATTATTTTGTTTTTATCTAAAAGGTGAGAAACCAATCTTAAAGGCGAAGTTAGAAAAGACTTTTTGAAAATTTAACCTAAACTTAATATTACTTAAAAAACTTAACATTGGAAGCGAATTACCATTCCTTTATTGCTGATTATTCCTTTTCATTTCCTTCCGACAATAAAGGGTTACTGCGCTCAATTAACAATTGAATTTGATGTATAGCCGTTTCATTGAGGCGATGTAAGCGTTCTTCTTGATTAATACCTTGTTTAATAAATTCTGCATTGAGATTTTCTAAATTAGATAAAACCAAAAGTTGTTCAACACTGGCGTTGTCTCTGAGGTTCCCTTTTTCGGTTGGATTCTTAGCTTTCCATTCTCTTGAAGTTGTTCCAAAAACAGCCATATTCAGTAAGTCAGCCTCCGACGCATAAATGCTGCCTTCAAACTTTTGTCCATACAATCGAGCGGGAATAAGGTAGGTTTTGACAGCATAAGTATGAATGCCATAGTTAAGTTTAGCGATTTCTCTACGTACAGTCCAAGATAAGCCTTTAGTTTCTTGTTCAACATCTTTTAACCGTTGAAATTCTCGGATTAAGTATATTTTAAAAGTAGGGGAAAGCCATGTACCAAATTCAAAAGCAATATCTTTATGCGCAAATGTACCACTACCATAACGTCCTGTTTTGGAGTAAATGCCAATAGCTTGAGTTTTTTCTACCCACATTTTAGGGGACGGGCGAAAAGTGACCAACCCTACTTCCATTTTAATTCGGTCAGATTCGACCGTATTAAAAAGAGGGTTATAAATTCTTTCCCAAGCATCTAAAAATTCAATGACTGTTCGATTCCGCATCCAGTTCCGCACTACGTCTTCACCTCCAAAAGCCTTTGCCATATCGGTTAATGAGATATACTCTTGTCCGTTTTGTTCTACAAATCGAATTTCAGAATCTTGAACAATAATTTTTAATTCCTTTGCCATATTGTTTTTACATAAAAAAGTAAGACGGCAAATATACATAAGCGGTTATCAATTCCTTGTACTTTATGCTTGTTTCATTCCATATTAAAATAACTCATTTATCGAAAACTAATAGATGTAACAAGATGCTTTTGAATCAAATCTTTGTAAAATCCCAAGTCGGGTAGGGGAGCATCCGCAATCTTCGCTTTTTCATCCCAAAGACGCATCTGAACGTACAAAATACTGAGGGGGTCGCTCTCAAAAGCGGCAGCTTCCGATGCAGACATCACACCACCTTGATAAGTGAGTGTTTGCTTACTGGCTTCTGATAAATTTTGATAATAGACAGGATTTTTAAAGGTGAGATACCGCTTTGCAGCTACGTGCGAAGCGATGAGTTGACATATTTTTTTTGAAAAACCCAAATCAGCAAGATACTTTGCACCCACGATTTCATGGTCTAAAATACCTAAGTTTTCCATTTTATTATCGTCATTGGCTTCTATGCAAAGATGTCCAATGTCATGCAAAAAAGCGGCGATGATAACTTCATCGTCATACCCTTCCGTGCGGGCGTATTCGGCGGCTTGGCAAGCGTGTTTCAGTTGCGTGACGGGTTCTCCGAAATAGGCATCGGTGCCGTGTTTTTCAAAAATGGAGAAGAGGGTAGAAACGGCATTTTCTATGGTTGAATGATTCATTGTTCCTCTAATTTTTTAAAGATTGTTATACATCTTTGTTCATCCAAATCGCCATTATACTGAGGGGCCTTGAACAATGCTCCAAGTTTGATTTTTTTGGTTGGCAACATTTTGAGCAAATCTTTTTTCTTCAATTTTAGCGCTCTAAAAATAGTATCCTGTTTATCATTTTCTTTAAAATAATAATGATAGACGGGTTTTATTTCATCGTATAATCGCCCGATGGTGAGTGCCGTTTTTTCATCTACTCGAACTACTTTTCGGTGGGGTAATTTCAAAAAGGTAAAGTTTTTGCCTTCATGCAAAACTTGATAAAATATGTGCAGTTCCTTCTCATTTTCAACAACAACTTTTTGATATTTTATGATGGTATCGTTGTTAAAAATATGACATTTAGTAACGTAATTATTGAAAAGCAATAACTCCTTACCATCAGGATATTTTACTTGTATTTTTTGCTCAATTTCATCAAAACGGTATTGAAATTCGGTGGTGTAATGATGCCCGTCGGTGAGCCAAATTTCACCATTTTTATACGTATCAATAGTATAACGAGTGCCTAAAACGCCCTCGTGTCGAGTATCAAATGACGGCACGGATGAGGGGGATTGCGCTTTGCCAATTTGGTCAAATTGAGCGTGAAGGGCAGCACTTTGTGGTATTTGTGCCAATAGACCACAAGCGGGATAAAAGAGAAATAGGAGTAGATTTTTTTTCATGTTTTATGATTTTTAAGCGCAAATATAAGTGGAAATCACACCCGCACAAAGTGTTGATAATCAATTATTTGCGTCTATCGGTGTTTAGTTTTTTATGCTCATTTATTCAAAAAAATAAAGGACAGAGCCTTTTGACTCTGCCCTTATTTGTGTGTGTGAATATAAGAAAATATTTTTATTTTGTAATCCACAAAGTCCCATTTACATCATCAGTATTGCCACCATCAAATTGATTTTTCAAGGCTGCCGTCCAATTGTCAGCGTTGGTTGTGCGCTCACTGAGGGGATACTGCCAACGCTTCGGAATCCGTTGTGCGTTGGCATTCGCTGGGCCTACGAGGAATGTTGGGATACCCGTGCGGCGTTGGTTATAAAACGATTCCCAACCTGAGTTTTGGAAAAAACCAAGGTACTTTTGGGTCAATATTTGGGTCAATCCATCGGTGGTATTGCCTTTGTATTTTACTTTGGCTTGCGCCAAATAAGTCGTTATGGTGGCATCATCTGCGCCATAAAATTTCATGGAAGCGGTGATGCCTTTGTTGTACCAATCCTCGGCGTTACCCGTTGCCCAACCACGATTAACGGCCTCGGCGTTGTTGAAACACAATTCCACGTAACCGACTAAAACATTGGGTTCGGAGGTGTAATTGGCATAATAACGCTTGCGATTGATGAATGAATATTGTCCTTTCAAGGCTTTTGTACTCATCACGTCCAAGCCTTCACCTGAGCTTGCGCCTTCGTAAGCATCAAAAT
>JAYTMW010000785.1:0-4026 GCA_043728105.1 Saprospiraceae bacterium
GGCCCAGGCGGCCAGACAGGTGGTGCCAACCAAGGCGCAGAACGTGCTGGTCAAGGGTTTGAAGGCCGGCGCGCTGGACAACCTGGCCGAAGGCACGACCGTGTTCAAGAGCGGCACCACGAAGTTCGTCAGGAGCGTGGGCCCCGATGGTGCGCCGATCCTGAAGCAGGTCGAGCGCACGGCGGTGAAGGCGGGCAAGGATGCGCCTTCTATTTCCACTTTTGCCAGTGTAGTTTTGGTTTCATCGGTTGATTCTTTCAAAAAATCTTCAAAAGTCAAAATACTTTCCTCGTACTTGCCCGTCATTTTTTGCATCATACCCAAGTGGTATCGGGCTTCGGGCTTTTCTTCGCCCGTTGCTTTTTTATCACGTAATAGTACCCGTGCAAACCACGTTTCAGCCTTCGCATAGTCACGCAAGAGCATGTGAAGATTCGCAATTTTGTAAGCAATGGCTCGATCTTTTCCTTGCTCATAATATTTTTCGTAATATTCTAAGGCGTTGTAATAATCATTCGCCGCTTCACTTTCTTCGGCAACTTTGAGCGAATATTCAGGGCGAGAAGCACGCATCGGTTGAGCAATAGCGGCTCCACCAAGAAATGTAAAACAAGTGGCAATGAGGATATTTTTGAATGTCATAGTTTTTATAGTATTGAGATTTTAGATAAGAGTATTTAGATTGTTCATACAGCTTTGGTTAAATATTTTTTATTAAAACCAAAATTATATTGTTAATATACTTTATATCTAAAAGATTAAAATTCAATGCTTTATGTAAAAAATCAAAAAAATACTGAGGGGGTGATTGTGTCTCTAATTATCTAATATCTATCGTCTTAAATCTCATTAATATTTAGGACATAAGATAACCCGTGGTGGTTGTGGCGTTCTGAAAATACGACCAACATAACCCACGGCAATTTCAAAACCGTCCTTCGTGCTTGCGCTCGTGCGTAGGTCATTGAGCGTGAAATCATACGCCAAACCCGCTTTGAAATCACCCATTTGAATGCCCAAAATGGCTTGTGCCGCATCGCCCAAACGATAGCCCAAACCCGCTTTCAAAATCATATCTTTTTTCGGATCAAGTTTCAAACCGCCCACCGCTTGTGCCATTATTTCAGAACCTGAACCCGATTGGGAACGGAATATAACGGCAGGATATAAAAATTTAGTCTGTTTCTTATCTAAAGCCACTTCCATTGAGCCGTATAAATTTAAACGCAAAGGCAATTCACCGAGACCTGTACTAACTAAATTAGTCTTTGGCGATAAAAAATGTTCAGCCGATAAACCCATATTGAGCGTTTGCGTTTTGCTGATTTTATTTTTAAAATTAACACCAATATTAAAATCAGTATAACTTTTGTTGTCTGCATTAATCAAAGGAATATCGGCACTATTGCCGCCTGATAAAATGCCGTCTTGGAATGTCAATTTCGTTTTATCAATATTCCGTTGCGCAAAGCCTGCCGAGAAACCAATCGAAAATACCTTCGATTGCTTCTTATCCATGCCTATGTGATAGGCAGCATGAAGACCAATAACAGTGTTTGTCAAAAGCGACGAACCCGCTGCATCACGGTGTCCATTGATACCAATGCCAATCCAATCTTGCTTTCTAAAACCTGCAATGGGCAAATCCACGTAGAGAACTGGCGTTTGAAAACCATTCTTCACACCACCAAACCATTGCCCACGATAGAGACCACCAATGCGATAAGAGCCTTCAAAATGACCCGTTTGGGCAGGGTTAATGGAGAGTGGTACGTAGTTGAACTGCGTAAAGTGAATGTCTTGAGCTCGTAAACCCTTGACAATCAATAACATAAGTATAAGGAAAATGTATCGGTTCAATTTCATAGACAAAAAGATAACAACTGATGAATAAGGATTTTTATGACATAAATGTATAAAATATAACGTTTGGTTTTATAAAAATACGACTTTATGTTTTCAAAATTTTACATTTGAGATGCAAAATAGACAATATCTTTTTTTCTCAAAAGAATATATTAGAAAAAAATCAAAGTTTAACAATGGAATAACAGGAAGCAACAGATTCCGCTTTGATTCGTTACTTTTGCGGCTCAAATTTGAATCAGATTAAATTGAATTTAAAATAGAATGAATAAAATTGCTCTCGTAAGCACCCCCTTCCCGCAAGTGTACGGGATTTCGTTTCACTCAACAGTATTTAAAGGTTTTTTGCTTGTGTGTTTTTCTTTTTTCTTTATAAAAAACACCTATGCTCAATATCCAACAGGCGGAGCGAGCCCTCAAAACGGTGACACGACGACCGTTCAAATTCTTCAACCGACGGGCGTAGGGGAATTCATTATGGTTAACAATGAAATGGTGCGCAAACTCAAAGGCAATGTGCGTTTGAAACATAAAGATGCTATGCTTTTTTGTGATTCCGCCATTTTAGACAATCAAAACAATGTATTTGCCCGTGGTAATGTCATCATTCAACAAGGTGATTCTTTGAATATTTTTGCGGATTCGATGCGTTATTTTGGTTTTACGAGACAGGCAGATTTGTTCAGCGATGTGCGTTTGGACAACAATGGTAAGCAACTTTTTACCGAAAAACTGCATTATGATCTCAATACAAAAATTGCTACTTACAATACAAAATCCACCCTTGCAGATGCTGTTGCACAAACACAACTCACAAGCCGCCGAGGGCAATACCATGTGAATGAAAATATGGCTTATTTTAAAGATAGAGTCTTGGTAGTTGATAAGAATCTTGACGTGAAAACCGATACTTTAAGATTCGATACAAAAAATAATATTGCCTATTTCCATGCGCCCACGCTTATGTATATGAAGGATTCATCGCAGTTTTATACCGAGGGCGGCTACTATGATTTGCAAAAAGAAAGTGGCATATTTTTGAAGACCCCTCAGTATAGAAAGGGTAGTCAAGTGGCCGTGGGTGATACGATGTATTACGATGGAAAAACGGGGTTAGTGACCTTGAAAGGCAACGCTTCCACGCAAGATAGCACTCAAAAAGCCAAAGCCAATACCATTCGTTACAATCGAAAAACGGAAGAAACTTGGCTCGAAGGCAATGCTTTTTTTAAAGATGACAAGCAAAATGTCGTTTCGGACACCATTTTTTTTAACGGAAAAACAAAGACCTATACCACTCGTGGGCGGTCGGATATTGTGAACGGCAACCAACGCCTTCAAGCTGATTTTGTCGATTTTAACAGTGCCGACTCAATGGGCATTGCCAAAGGAAATGTGTTTTGGCAAGACACTTCCGCCAAAAGCACGATTCGATGTGACAGCATGGCTTACGACCAACGCAGCGACTACATCAAAGCCAGTGGTGGGCGACCCATTTTGACTTCTTTGGTCGATAATGACACACTTTGGATGCGGGCAGATACCATTATTTCTTTTAAACCAAACCCCAAAGATTCGGCAAAGGCGTTGTTGGCTTACCGCAACGTGAAGATGTTTAAATCCAATTTTCAGAGCGTGTGCGATTCGTTGAGTTATTCGGAAGTGGATTCCATTTTTAGGCTGTTCCGAAATCCTATTATTTGGTCAGACACCTCTCAAATGACATCGGATACAATACGTATCTTATTGAAAAACAAGAAGATAGATAGAATTTTCCTCCGACAGAATGGTTTAATTGTGAACTCAAAAGATGAAATTTTCTACAATCAAATCAAAGGAAAAGACATAACCGCCTTCTTTGAAAACGACGAAATCAGACGCATGTTGGCGGCAGGAAACGCTGAATCACTTTACTACGCCACCGACGAAGGCAACGCCTACATCAACGCTAATAAAGTTATTTGTTCCGAAATGTTGATTTATTTTGGGAATAATAAAGTAGAAAAAATCAAATTTTATACGCAGCCCCAAGCCAAAGCACACCCGATGGGTACGACTAATCATAGCGAACTGAAACTGAAAGGTTTTAGATGGGATATTAAGAAAAAACCTAAGAGTGTGAAGGATTTGTAGCCACACGTAGCGGCTGATTTATCTGCC